>NZ_JASCOR010000057.1 GCF_029959445.1 Stenotrophomonas sp. PS02298
CCCCCCCCACCCGCCCACCACACCCGCCCCGGGTCGCCGGCGGGGGGCGCCCCCCCCCCCCGCCCCCCCGCGACCACGAGCATCAGTTTGAGACTGATGCGCATCGATTACTGCGCGGTGTAGACGATTTCGACGCGACGGTTCTGCGACCAGCAGGACTCGTTCGAATCGGTGCAGACCGGACGCTCTTCGCCGTAGGACACGACGGTCAGCTGCGAAGCCGAACCACCGTTGGCCTGCAGAGCCGAGTTCACGCCATTGCCACGACGCTCGCCCAGGGCCTGGTTGTAAGCGCGGCTGCCGCGTTCGTCGGTGTTGCCCTGCAGGGTGATGCGCGAGGACGGACGGTCACGCAGGTACTTGGCGTGGCAAGCCATGATGGCCTGGAATTCCGGCTTGACCGAATCCTGGTCCAGGTCGAAGTAGACAACACGCTGACGCAGGCAGGCGTCGGTGTCCAGGTCGCCCGGGCCGTACAGGCCGGAGGTGGACGGGCCGGTCGGCTGGGTGGTCGAACCGGTATCAACCGGCGGCTGTGCCGGCTGTTCCTTGACCTTCTTCGAGCAGCCAGCAAGCGCGGCTACCGACAGCAGCGAAACGAGCAAAACACGAGTTGACTTGTTCATGGCTATACCTAGTGGCTCCTGGCCAATGTTGGGGATTAATGCGGGAAGAGATTAACATTTTATCAACGCGCAGTGCGGTACGGACCCCATGCTGGCTCACGCACGTCGCCATCGGCCAGCACCAAGCGCTGGCGCACCCGGCCGTCGGCGGATACTTCATACAACACACCACGCCCACCTTCACGAGCGGCGTACAGCACCATGCTCGCATTGGGCGCGAAACTGGGCGATTCGTCCAACGAACCCGGCGACAGCGTGCTCCAGCGCGCCGCCCCCAGGCTGCTGTCCATCACCGCGATCTTGTAGCTGCTGCCCGCGCCCTGGGCGACGGCAATCTTCTTGCCATCGAAGGATACGCTGGCCTTGGCATTGTAGTTGCCCTGGAAGGTCACGCGGCTGGCGCTGCCGCCGGTGGCCGGCACCTGGTAGATCTGCGGGCGACCGCCGCGATCGGAGGTGAAGTAGACCGAGCTGCCATCGGCGGCCCAGGTCGGCTCGGTGTCGATGCCGAAGTGGTTGGTCAGCTGGGTCAGCTGCTTGCTGCCCAGGTCCATCACGTAGATTTCCGGGTTGCCGCTGCGCGACAGGGCCAGGGCCAGGCGACGGCCGTCCGGCGAAAACGAGGGCGCGCTGTTGATGCCGCGGAAGCTGGTCAACAGCTCACGGCCACCGGTGGCGATGTCCTGCACGTAGATGGAGGAGTTGCCGCGCTCGAAGCTGACATAGGCCAGCTTGCGACCGTCCGGGCTCCAGCTCGGCGACAGCAGCGGCTCGGCCGAGCGCACGATGGTCTGCGGGCTGTAGCCGTCGGAATCGGCCACCATCAGCGCGTAGCGCATGTTGGCGCCACTGCCGCTGGCAGTGATGTAGGCGATGCGGGTCCAGAAGGCACCACGCACACCGGTGATCTTCTCGTAGATCGCATCGGCCATCTGGTGGGCGACGTCACGCATGGCGCTGGAACGTGCGGTCATCGCCAGGCCGAGCAGGCGCTCGCCCTTGGCCACGTCGAACAGTTCGTATTCCACGCGGTAGGCGCCGGCACCGGCGTCCTGCACACGGCCGACGACCAGGAAGTCCTGCTTGAGCGCGCGCCAGGTCGGGTATTGCACCTCGCTGCCGCGGCTGGGGCGTTCAACGATCTGCGCTTCGGGCAGGTTGCGGAACTGGCCGGAACGGTCCAGGTCGGCGCGCACCACCGCAGCCACGTCGGTCTGCGGCGCACCGGCCGACCCCTGGTAGGCCATCGGCACAACCGCGATCGGCGTGGCCGAGGCGTTGCCACCGGTGATTTCGATTTCCAAAGCCCCCTGCTGTGCCGCGGCCACAAAAGGCAGCAGCAGAACGGTGAGGGCGACCAGCCAGCGTGACAGATTCTTCATGAGGCGCTCAGCAGTACGAGTGAATATGAAAGAGGGATAGCAGCAGGCAGATGAACATTTTCGCAATCGTGAACGAAAGTCATGTGAAATCTGCCTGCGTTTGCCCCAAATAATAAATTTCCAGTGAAACCAACAGCATGCCCGGCGGCGCTGCCGCTCAATTCTGGGCGGTGAATGTAAACATCAGCTCGCGCCGGAACACCGTCTCATAGCCACGGAAGGGCAGCGGCTGCGCCCTCAGCACGGCACGCTCGATGGAATCACGCGCCGCCGCGTCCATGGCGCAACCCGATTGCACCTCGGCACTCATCACCTCGCCGCCCGGCAGCTGCTTGATCAGGATCCGGCAACGCGTGCCATTGGCGACATTGTCCGGCCGGTTCCACTGCGCAACCACGGCCTGCTGGATGGCCGCAGCATATTTGGCGGTCAGGTCATTGCTGGTGCCGCCCTGCCCCGGCGATGGCGTGCTCGGCCCGCTGTTGCCGCTGCTGGTCGACGCCGCCTGCGCACGGGCGCGTGCATCGGCCACCTGGCGCAGGCGCTGCTCGGCCAGCTTGGCTTCGCGCTCAGCCTGCTCACGCTTGCGGCGGATCTCGGCGATCTTCTGCTGGCGCTCCTGCTCGGCCTGGTTCTCGTTGGCCTGGCGCTGCTGGTCGGCGATCTTCTTGCGATCGGCCTCTTCCTGCTGCTTGGCCAGGCGCAGCTTCTGCTCGGCCTCTTCCACGCGCTTGCGCTCGGTCAGGTCGATCTGTTCCTGGCGGCGCTTGGCCTCCTGCTCCTGCCTGGCCTTTTCCTGGGAAATGGCCAAGGCACTGACGCGCTCCTGGTCGACCGTGTCCGGCTGGGCGATGCGCTCCTGGGCGTTGTGCTGTTGCGGGGTCGGCGCGTCCTGCGGCTTGGGCTCGGGAATGGGCTGCGGCGGCGGCACGGTGTCTTCCGGTACCGGCTCGGGCTGGGCTTCTTCCACCGGCTCGGGCAGATCCGGCAGCTTTTCCGAGGCACGCAGGGCCTGCCGCGCGGCCGAAGCCTCGGCGGCGGACAGCTGCATGTTGGCCTGCAGCGCCGGGTCGCCAGCGGCGGCCTCGGTGTTGCGTGTGGGTGACCATAACCAGGCAACGATGAAGATCACCGCGACCAGCAGGTGCACCGCCAGCGCCAGCACGACCGGCAGGCCCCACTCGTTGCGGTTATCAAGCGGTGGTGGCAGTGCGTCAGCGTGCATCGGTCGCCAGGCCCACCTTTTCGATCTTCGCGGCCTTGATCACGTCCATGGCATCCATGACCTTTTCATAGGCCACACTTTTGTCTGCGGCCACGATCACGCGCAGATTCTTGTCCTGCGAAACCAGGGAGCTCAACTGTGCCTGCAGCGCGCCGGCGTCCATCGCTTGCGGCTCCTTGGCTTCAGGCAGCTTCAGGCTCATCTGGCCGTCGGCGCGCACCGAGACCACGATCGGATCCTGCTTGCTTTCCAGCGCCTTGGCGGTGGAACTGGGCAGGTCGACCTCGAAACTGAGGGTCAGCAGCGGCGCGGTCACCATGAAGATGATCAGCAGCACGAGCATCACGTCGATATACGGCACGACGTTGATCTCGGACTTGAGCTTGCGGCGCTTGCGGCGGGGTATGGCAGCGGTCATAGATAGGCTCCTGCAGTCAGAGGAAAGCGCGGACGCGCTTACTCGTCACTGCCGCTCTGCTGGCGCTGCAGGATGGAGCTGAACTCCTCGGCGAAGGTCTCATAGCGCACCGACAGCCGCTCGACGCGGGTGGTGAAGCGGTTGTAGGCCCACACCGCCGGGATGGCCACGAACAGACCGATCGCGGTGGCGAACAGGGCTTCGGAAATACCCGGAGCAACCGAGGCGATACCAGCCTGCTCACCACTGTTGATCATGTCGTGCATGGTCACCATGATGCCGAACACGGTGCCGACCAGACCCACATACGGCGCGGTGGAACCGATATTGGCCAGCAATTCCAGATTGCGCTCCAGCCCATCCACCTCACGAATGTAGGTGGTGCGCATGGCGCGCTGCGCGCCTTCCAGCTGGGTGCGACCATCAAAGGCGCGGCGGCCCTGCAGGCGCGAATACTCGCGGAAACCGGCTTCGAAAATGGCCTCCAGGCCACCAACCTGACGGTTGCGGTCGGTCGCCGAGGCGTACAGCTTGCCGAGGTCGGCACCGGACCAGAAACGATTTTCGAACTCACTGGCCTCTGCGTTGGCGGCCTTGAACACGCTCGCCTTGCGGAAAATGATCACCCAGCTGATGAAGGAGCCAGCCAGCAACAGCAACACGATGATAATCACCGGGATGCTGGCCTTGCTCATCAGCTCCCAATAATTGATGCCGCCGTGGGAGGCCTTGACGGCAGTCTCCGCCGCAGCGTTCGCGATGTCCGGAGGCAGGGCCTCGTTCACGGTGGCCTGCAGGGCCAGAAGCAAAGCGATCATCCGATCTTCCTCAGTGTTGCTTAAGCGGGTTGTGTTTGAAGGGGTTTCAGTACTGCGTACAGCGTGTCATCGAGCGCCTGCGGACGGAAGTCGCGGGCACCGACAGCGGCAAGGCGGACCTGCGCCGTCGCCAGCACCTGGTCATCGCGCATCACCGCCTGCGCCATCAGCAGGCTGGCTCGCCGGCATTGCAGCAGTTCCACCGTGGTGGTCAGCGCATCGTCCAGCTTGGCCGGCTTCAGGAAATCCAGGTTCATGGCACGGACCACGAATACCTGGCCGTCACCGCAACGCATGGTTTCCTGACCATAGCCGAGGGCGCGCATCCATTCGGTCCTTGCCCTCTCCATGAAGGCCACGTAGCGGGCGTGGTACACCACGCCGCCAGCGTCGGTATCTTCCCAGTAAATGCGTGTCGGCCAACTGAACCGAGACTCATTCGTCATCGCGTTGCTCCGCGAACAGGTCCACAGGCGCCGGTGCCGCCTTGGGTTTGAGGCCCAGATGGCGGTAGGCCTTGCTGGTGGCCATGCGCCCGCGGGCGGTACGCACCAGGAAGCCCTGCTGGATCAGGAACGGCTCGACCACGTCTTCCAGGGTGCCGCGCTCCTCGGAAAGGGCCGCAGCCATCGACTCGACCCCGACCGGGCCGCCATCGAAATATTCCACCAGGGTGCGCAACATGCGCCGATCCAGCTCATCGAAGCCTTCCGGATCGACCTTGAGCATCTGCATCGCCGCCTGCGCCACCGCCTGGTCGATATGCCCGCCAGCCTTGACCTGCGCGTAATCGCGCACGCGCCGCAGCAGCCGGTTGGCGATACGCGGGGTGCCACGCGAACGACGGGCGATCTCGCCGGCACCTTCGGCGCTGCAATCAATGCCAAGGATGCCTGCCGAACGCCGCACGATGCGGGTCAGCTCCTCGGCCGAATAGAACTCCAGCCGCTGCACGATGCCGAAGCGGTCGCGCAGTGGCGCGGTCAGCAGCCCGGCGCGGGTGGTGGCGCCAATCAGGGTAAACGGCGGCAGATCCAGCTTGATCGAGCGCGCGGCCGGGCCGTCGCCGATCATGATGTCGATCTGGAAGTCTTCCATCGCCGGGTACAGCACTTCCTCGACCACCGGCGAAAGACGGTGGATTTCGTCGATGAACAAGACGTCATGCGGCTGCAGATTGGTCAGCAGCGCGGCCAGATCGCCGGCTTTCTCGATCACCGGGCCGGAAGTGACACGCAGCGCCACACCCAGCTCGTTGGCGATCACGTGGCTCAGCGTGGTCTTGCCCAGCCCGGGCGGGCCGAAGATCAGCACATGGTCCAGCGCCTCGCGGCGGGCCTTGGCGGCCTGGATATAGATATCCATCTGCTCGCGCACCGGTGCCTGACCGAGGTAATCGGCCAGGCTGCGCGGGCGGATGCTGGCGTCGGCGGCGTCGTCCTCGCGGGTCGCGCCGGCGCCGATGATGCGGTCGTCAGTCATTTCGCAATTATGCGCCAAGCACGTCGCATCCGATCAGATTTCCACCTGCGCGCCCAATTCCACCAACCGGTTGCCCGGAATGCGGAAGAAGCCAGTGGCAGGCGCCGCGTTGCGATGCATGAAAGCAAACAGCTTGTCGCGCCAGATCGGCATGCCACGGTTGGCACTGGCCACGATGGTCTCGCGGCTCGCGAAGAAGGTGGTATCCATCGGGTCGAAATAGATGCCGCCATGGTCGCAGGAGCGCATCAACGCCAGCGGGATATCCGGGGTTTCCATGAAGCCATAGCGCACATGGACGCGGTAGAACTCATCACCCACCGAATCGATGCGCAGGCGCTGCCCTTCGGCCGCATACGGCATCGGCAGGGTTTCCACGTGGAGGAACACATTGCGCTCGTGCAGCACCTTGTTGTGCTTGAGGTTGTGCATCAACGCGTGCGGGACCACGCTCGGATCGGCGGTCAGGAACACCGCCGTACCCGGTACCCGTACTGGCGGTGCCAGCATCAGGCCAGGCAAGAATGTGTCCAGACGGATACCGTCCTTGCGGATCTCATCACGCAGCAGCTCGCGGCCTCGGCGCCAGGTGCGCATCATCGTGAACAGCACCAGGCCAAGCACCAGCGGGAACCAGGCGCCCTGCAGCAACTTGGCGCCGTTGGCGATCACGAAGCCCAGGTCGATGAAAATGAACACCACGCACAAGGCCACGATGGCGTGGCGCGCCCGTGGCCACAGCACGCGGGCGACCAGGGCCAGCAGCAAGGTGTCGATCAGCATCGTGCCCGATACCGAGATGCCGTAGGCCACGGCCAGGTTGCTGGAGCTGCGGAAGGCCAGCACCAGCCCGAACACCATCACCGCCAGGCCCCAGTTGATGCCCGGGATATAGATCTGGCCGATGGTGTCGTGCGAGGTATGCAGGATGCGCATGCGCGGGATGTAACCCAGCTGCATGGCCTGCCGCGATACCGAGAACGCACCGGTGATCACCGACTGGCTGGCAATCACCGCCGCCATTGTTGCCAGCAGGATCATCGGAATCAGCGCCCAGCCCGGCACCGCCTCGAAGAACGGATTGGCCACCGCATCCGGGCGCTGCAGCACCAGCGCGCCCTGCCCCAGGTAGTTCAACACCAGGCACGGCAGCACGAAGAAGTACCAGGCGTGGCGGATCGGCGGTGCCCCGAAGTGGCCCATGTCCGCATACAAGGCCTCGCCACCGGTCACCGCCAGCACGACCGCGCCGAGGATGAAGACGCCGTGCCAGCCATGTTCTATGAAGAAGCGTGCCGCCCACAGCGGGTTGAAGGCCTTGAGCACTTCCGGCGCGGCGATCACGTTCCAGATGCCGATCGCGGCCAGCGACAGGAACCAGATGGTCATCACCGGGCCGAATACCTTGCCCACTTTCTCGGTGCCAAAACGTTGCGCAGCGAACACCGCTGCCAGCACCACCAGGGTGATCGGTACCACGAAATGGCCCAGCCCCGGCGCCGCCACTTCCAGGCCCTCGACCGCGCCCAACACGGAGATCGCCGGCGTGATCACGCCGTCACCGAAGAACAGCGAGGCACCGAAAATACCAAGGATGCCGACCACATAGGCTGACCGCGAGCCATTGCGCAGAGTGCGCTGGGCCAGGGCCATCAAGGCCATGATGCCGCCCTCGCCATCGTTGTCGGCGCGCATGATGATGGTCACGTACTTGAGCGTGACCACCATGTTCAACGCCCAGAACGCCAGCGACAGCACACCCAGCACGGTGTCGTGGTCGCTGTTGAGCCCGTAGTGCGGCGAGAACGCCTCCTTCAAGGTGTACAGCGGGCTGGTGCCGATATCACCGAACACCACGCCAATGGCACCGACGACCAGCGCCATGCCGCCGGCAGCACCGCCGTGACCGTGACCGTGGCCTTGAGTTGAAGATTCAGACGTGGAAGGAGCGTGGGACATGGCGATCTCGGGTTGGCGTCATGCTGCCGAAGGGGTTAACGCAGCGCCGCTTGCAGCGCTTTACGGATGACCGTGGCGACATCATCGCCCTCGGCACCGGCATCGCGCGCCATCTTGGCCGCCTCTGCCGGTTTATAGCCCAGTTGCTGCAACGCCACTGTCGCCTCGGACACCGCATCGGTGCCCAGCTGGCCGGCAATGGGGGCGCCGCCACCGGTGAAATTGGCTGCGCGGTCACGCAGTTCGACCACCATGCGCTCGGCGGTCTTCTTGCCTATACCGGGGATACGGGTCAACGCGGTGACATCGCCGGTCTGGATCAGCCGAGCGAACTCGTCGACGCTGGCCCCGGACAACACCGCCAGCGCGATCTTGGCGCCGATGCCCGACACCTTCTGCACGTCGCGGAACAGCCTGCGCTCGCCCTCACGCAGGAAGCCGTACAGCGAGACGCTGTCTTCCTTCTGCGCGTAATGGGTGAACAGGATGACCTCGCGGCCGACATCGGGCAGGTCATAGAAGGTGCTCATCGGCGCCTCCAGCTCATAACCGACGCCATTGACGTCGATCACCAGCCACGGCGGGGCCTTGTAGGCGAGGATGCCGCGCAGGCGACCGATCATGCGAAATACCTCATTTCCGACTCCAAGCCTGGCGCACATCCACCCCCAGCCGATTGGCCGTGGCGCGGACATGCGCATGCGTAATGGCCACCGCCAATGCATCGGCGGCGTCTGCCTGTAATTTGCCCTGCAGGTTCAGCATCAAACCCACCATGTGCTGCACCTGCTGCTTTTCCGCGCCGCCGCGGCCAACCACCGCCAGCTTGATCTCGGTGGCGGCGTATTCGCTGACCGGCAGGTCGCGCATCACCACCGCACACACCGCCGCGCCACGCGCCTGGCCCAGCTTCAAGGCCGAATCGGCGTTCTTGGCCATGAACACCTTCTCGATCGCCACTTCCTGCGGCTGGAATTCCTCGATCAAGGCATGCAGCCCGTGCGCCAGCAATCGCAACCGCTGCGGGAAATCCGCCGCACCCAACAGCACCAGTGGCGCGTGATGAACATGGCGGGCGCGGCCGTTGGCGTCGATGTCGATGATGCCGACGCCGGTGCGTTGCGAGCCGGGATCAATGCCAAGGATGCGGGTCATGCTGCCTCTATCAGTAAAAACGGCGCCCAGCATGGCCGGACGCCGTCTCACCCGGTGGGACCGGGCGGGTCCTCAGACCCGCTCCAGGCCTGCCTGGTCGACGTTGGAATACACGTCCTGCACATCGTCCAGGTCTTCAAGCATGTCCAGCAGCTTCTTCACCTGCACCGCGGTATCGGCATCGACGGCGACGTCGTTGTCGGCACGGAAGGTGATTTCGCTGTGGTCCGGCACCAGCTTGGCGGCTGTCATCGCGTCCTTCACCGACTGGAAGGCTTCCGGCGCGGTGATCACGTCGATGGAGCCGTCCTCTGGATAGACCGCGATATCGTCGGCACCGGCCTCGATCGCCGCCTCGGTGATGGTTTCTTCATCTGCACCGGGGGCGTAACTCAGCACGCCGAGCCGCTTGAACATGAACGACACCGAGCCTTCGGTACCCATGTTGCCGCCGCACTTGCTGAAAGCATGGCGCACGTCGGCCACGGTACGCACGCGGTTGTCGGTCAAGCAGTCGACGATCACGGCGATGCCGCCCGGGGCATAGCCCTCGTAGCGCACTTCTTCGTACTCGACGCCTTCCAGCTCACCGGTGGCCTTCTTGATCGCGCGTTCGATGACATCCTTGGTCATGTTCGCGGCCAGGCCCTTGTCCATCGCCACGCGCAGGCGCGGGTTGTTGTTTGGGTCGCCTCCGCCACCACGGGCAGCAACGCTGATCTCCCGGATGATTTTGGTGAAAATCTTGCCGCGCTTCGCGTCATTCGCGTTTTTGCGACCTTCGATGGAAGGACCTCGACCCATGGGAATACCGTACATCTGTCAGGAACAGGACGGTAATTCTACCTGATCCCCCGCCCTGCCCTCGTCATCAGCCGGTTACGGCGGCAACCGTCGGAAAGCGCCCCTGGCGCAGGAAGCCGGCGGTCAGCGTGGCCACCTCCGGCGACAGCACCAAGCCGCTATGGCTGACCGGCACCACGCAGTGATCGGCCAGGCCCGGCAGGCGGGTCTCCGCCAGCCCCACGGTGCCATCGGATTCGCCGTCCAAGGCCCCCATCATTGCCCCCAGCCCATGCGCCACCGAGCCGGCGATCAGGCCGACCTCGGCCTTTCCCTGCCAATCCGGCAAACCGTGCAACAACAGGTCGCCGCTACGCCCCAAGGCCGCCACCCAACCATGCTCGGCCATCGAACGGGCGGTGCCGCTGCCGCATAGCGGTGAGCCCAGGCAGACCACCCGCGGCACCTCCAGGCTCGGCGCCTGCCGCAGCGCCTCCAGCGCGACCAGACCACCCAGGCTGTGCCCTACCAGCGATACCTGCCCTTCCGTGCGCAAACGTTGCACCAACTGCGGCACCGCCTGTCCGGGTCCGCCGAACACGCTGGCATAGCCAAACGTATCCACCGCGAAGCCCTGCGTGCGCAAGCGCCAGGCCAATGGCAACAGCCAGGAGCGGGTGTTCCAGATGCCGTGCAGGATCAGCACACGGGGACGCGGGGAGTTCTGCCATGACATGTGCGCAGTTTCCGTCATCGCCGTTACCCACCACAACGGGCAACGGCCCTGCCTTTAGTCGAAGTTGTAATCCAGCTGCACGGCCAGCTGCCGCCCTACCGCGCTGTAGACCTCGTCGTAGTAGTACGGGAATTCGTCATTGCTGCTGTCACGCGGCGGCGCTGTATTGAATAGATTGTTGATGAACAAGGTCGCCGTTGCGCGCTTGCTGATCTGTTTGCCGACATTGGCATTCCACAGCAGCAGTGGCTTGATCCGGCCTTGGCCATCAACACGCGGCAAGCGACCGTAGCGGATGCCGGACAGATTCGCTGACCAGCCGCCCTGGCCCTGCCACCCCAGACTGGTACGCAGGTTGCTGCGGAACGCCAGGTTTTCACCTGAGTCCCACTGCGCCTGGCGCCATTCCTCGTGCAGGGTCCCCGGTGAGCGCACCCGGCGCTGGGCCCAGAACGTATGCGTCCAGGCCGTGTGCAGGGTGAAGTCACCGATGCGGCTGCTGAAACGCCAATCCACTACCGTGTCGATGCCGCGGATGCGTTGCTCGGACTGGTTGGCCGCCGTCGACTCGACCATGAGGATGCGGCCATCGCCCCGCCCGCCGCTGCGCACTACCCGCGAGCGCGCCTTGCGACACTCCCAGGACCGGGGATCCACCGTGCTCGGGCGCCCATCCGGGCGCAGGCCGGTGGCGCACTCGGCTTCATCACGCAATAGCAGCGCCGGCGAGATGCGGCCAATGCCACCTTCATTGCTGACATCCCAATAGTCCGCACTGATCGACAAGGCATCGCTGGCATCCCAGACAACACCGACCGTGATCGAGGTGCCTGTCTCCGCGCCCAGCTCAGGGTTGCGATAGGTCTGGGTCAGAAACTCCGATTCATAACCAGCACAGCCAGGACTGGCACCGGCAACGATGCAACGCCTTGCATCAAGGGCGGTGCCAAAACTGCCGCCGCCATCGGTGAACACCCAATGCATGTCCGGCATCTTGAAGCTGGTGGCGTGGCTGGCACGCATCAGCAGGTTGTGTGCCGGTCGCCATTCCAGCCCCGCACTCCAGGTGCGCGCGGTGGCGACTGCGACCGCGTCGTCGTACCTGTCCACGCGGCCGGCCAGGTTGCCCTTGATCGCCGTCGTCAACGGGACGCTCAGCTCGGCGCCCAGTGCGTAGCGATCGCGCGTCCCTTCGCCCACGCTGCCAGTGAGGTTGTAGGTATCCATCTGCAGGGGCAGCACCGATGGCGTGTTGCGCAGCCGGTAGCGCTGGCGACTGGCCTCTGCCACCAGCGCCATTGCCAGGCTGCCCGCAGGCAGATCGGCGATCCCACCGGAGACAACATAGGACGCTTCATCCACCCGGGTAAGCGCGTCGTAATGCACATTGCTCGACATGGACATGTATTCGTCAGGCGTGATCGGCCGATACCAATGCTGCAGGTTCAATGGCTGGATGATGACGCCATCATTGGTCACCCCCATCGCGGGAGCAAAGAAAAAGTCATTGACCTTCTCGCCCAGCAAGCGCCGCCGATCACGCTGCACCCGATAATCCGAACGACCGACCGTCAGGCTCCAGTCCAGGCGCTGCCCGTAACTACCTTGCAGCCCCAACGCCAGATCCCACATCCGCTCACGGTAGTGGTCGTTCATTGCGTCCGGCCCACCCACTTCCTGCGGGGTAAGCACGCGTCGTAGCGCGAGGTATCCCAAGCGTGGGTCATAGACCTGGCTGACCTTGCCGGTACTGGCCAGATGCGGCCCGGTGATGGTTTCAAAGCCGCTGGCCAGCTCACTGCGCGCATTCCACAGCTGCAAGCCCACCCATGCCTGCGTGCGCGATGACAACGCCCACTGTGCATGCAGCTGCCCGGACAATTCACGCACGCCATCCATCAGCGAGGTGTAGCCAGCATTGCGCCAGGTTCCGCAACCGTGTCCTTGCAGCGCCGATGGCGCGTTTGCAGGCGCAACGAAGTCCCAGTCGACGAACTCACCCTGCCAGCGCGAGCAGACATCGCGCGGCAGCGGCACCAGCGTTTGAGCGGCGCCGTCCTCGCGCATGAAACCCAGCCCAAGTTCGGGAGCCACTGGCACGCCTGCAGTGCCGCCCGTTGGACGTTGCAGGTCGCGTTGCGCGCCACGCAGCAATTCGGCGGCCGAGTACTGCACGGCATAACTCAGCCCCCAGTTCTCGCCGCCATGCCCGGCGGACCACTGCAGATCAAAGCGATCACCACCACCCTGGCTGCTGGTGCCGGTGCGCACCCTGGCCTGCGAACCGCTGCGGGGTTGTTTGAGCACGATATTGACCACCCCGGCGATCGCATCGGCACCGTAGATGGCCGAGGCACCACCGGTCATCAATTCGACACGCTCCACGCTGGCCAGGGGAATGCCACCCAGGCTCTGGAAATTGCTGCGTCCGTTCGAGGGAAACGGGTAGTCCGGCAACCGCCGGCCATCGACGAGGATCAGCGCCCTGCCCGGGCCCAGGCCGCGCAGGTTCAAGGGCTGCGCGTTCGCCGAAAAGCGTCCGCCGCCGTCCAGCGACTCAGCGCCGTAATTGCTCATTCCATTCACGGCCAGCGCATCTGCCAAGGTGAAATGGCCATCGCGTTGCATCTGCTCGGCAGTGATGATGGTTACCGGTGCCGGGCCTTCAAACGCGCTGCGGCGTATCCGCGAACCGGTGACCTGCAGCGAGGCCAGGGAGCTGGCCACGGCCGGCATCGCCACCGGCTGCGTTGGCTTGGGCGCTGCAGCTGCCGGAGCTGTCGCTGCCGGGACAATGGTGATGACCCCGCTACTGGTCAGCGTATAGCCCAGGCCGCTGCCAGCGAGCAGTTGCTGCAGGGCCTGGGCGACGCTGTAGCGCCCGTTCAACGCAGGCGCGGTCCTGCCAGCGAGCATCTGCGGCGCCATCAATATCTGCAGCCCCGAGCGGGTTGCCAGTTGCGCCAACGCCTGCTGCAAGGGCTGCCGTGGCTGTTGGTAATCGCGGATGACGGAAATGCCCTGTGCCCAAGCAGGCACGATCAACACGACAAGGCATAGCAACAGCCAGCGCAACATGCCACGCCGACCGTCCCGCACCCGCTGATTTCCGCGACCCGCGCTGGCAATCATCCCCTCTCCCAGTGACAACCGGACTGGCACCGAGCCGGCACCCCCTGTACAGACGCAGCAAGCGCAAAACCCCTCATCTGGCAGAATCACTGGCACTGGCCCAAGCTGCGCGTGTCGCCCCAGACTGTCAACGCCTGCCAATGACCGCCGCCCTGCCGCCCATCCAGCCCACGCCCGACAGCCTCCGGGACACGGGCGCCATGGCGCAACAGTACCGTCCACGCCTGATGCGCTACTTCAGGAACCACCTGGGTACGGTGGAAGACGCGGAAGATCTCACCCAGGAAACACTGGTGCGGATGATGCGCGATCCGCAGGCGGACAAGGTCAACAACGTCGAGGCCTATTTGATGACGATTGCGGGCAACCTGCTGCGCGACCGTTACCGTCGCGACCGTACCCGCCATGTTGGACAACATGTACCCATCGATGAGAACACCGAGGGCTGGCCCACCGAAACCGTATGTGGTGAGCGCGTCTACCAGGACCGCGAACGCCTGCAGCTGTTCTTGAAGGTGCTGGATGATTTACCACCGCGTTGTCAGCAGGTATTCCTGCTGCATCGCTATGAAGGCATGACCTATGCCGCCATCGCCAGCCAACTGGGCATCAGTGTCAGTGCCGTGGAGAAACAGATGATGCGCGCCCTGCTGCACTTCGGCACGCGTTTGGAGCAGCCATGAAAGAAACCAAGCTTGAAGTCGTTGCAGATACCGATCCCATTCGCACCCAGGCCGCGGCCTGGTTTGCACGCCTGCACGCCGATGAAGTGAGTGAAGATGAGCAGGCCGAGCACCAGCTCTGGCTGGATGCCGAGCCCGCGCATCGGCTTGCCTACGAGCGCGTCGAGCGCATGTGGACGATGCTGGGCGATTTTTCCGCCGCGCCCGAGATCAGCCAGCGGCTGGCGGCGATCCCTGCAGCCGTTCCGGCGCAAACCCAGCCACAGCTGCAGCGCAGGCCGCGCCGCCTGCAATGGTTGGTGGCCTGTGCGGCGGCATTGACTGCGGTTGTCATTGGCTGGCGCGTCCTTGCCCCGGCGCCAATCAGCGAACAACGCTATGCCAGCGCGATCGGCGAGCAGCGCAGCATCACCCTCGACGATGGCACGCAGGTTGATCTCGATACCGGCACCACGCTGCGCGTGCGCTACAGCAGGCAACAGCGTCGCATCGCCCTGGACCAGGGCCGCGCCTTCTTCAAGGTTGCCGCCGACACCGCGCGTCCACTGACCGTGGATACAGCACAAGGCAGCGTGCGTGCGGTCGGCACCCAGTTCGAGGTGTATCGTCTGGACGATGGCCTTGATGTAACCCTGTTCGAAGGCAAGGTACAGCTGCGCGCCGCCGCGGCCGACGACAGCGCCGCAGCCGTGGCCACGCTCACTCCCGGGCAGCGCGCGCACATGGCCGCCGGCGAGCCCCCACAGGTACAGAGCTTCCACGGCGGCAGCGCACCGGCATGGATCGACGGCCAGCTGGTGTTTGCAGACATGCCATTGCGAGCGGCGGTAGACGAGTTCAACCGCTATGGCGGCAGTCCGTTGCGGATCAAGGATGCAACGCTGGGGGAACTGCGCGTTTCCGGGGTGTTCCGCAGCAATGACAGCAGCGGCTTCGTTGAAGCCTTGAGCGCCTTGCACAAGGTTTCGGCACATACCAATGCCGCAGGCGAGACCGAGCTCAGCCGCTGACCACCCCGCTCCGTGGCGCGTGGCAGACGCTCACAACTGCTCGCGCAGGGCCTGCCTGATCCGCACGCGCTCCTGCGCCTGCACGTGCAGCAGATCCTTGAGCCGTTGGTTCTCCAGCTGCAAGCGCCGCAGGTGGTTTGCGCGGGACACACGCAGGCCAGCGCAGGCACGCCGCAACAGCCCACGCGACGCATCATTGAAACCATGCTTCCTGCAGAGCACCTGCAGGGTTTGGCCGGCATCAAGCTCGCGCAGGAAGCCGATCACCTGAGCCTCGTCAAATTGCTTTCTCATGATTGCTTCGCCTTGCCGGCAACCGCATTCAACGCCTGCATTGCCGTCCGTATCCACGCCCAGACATTCCGCACCGTGGCCGCAGCAACAAGGCTCGGCGATCAGGCCCGGTGTTCGGGAGGACGCACGTATGCGCACGCCCCCCTTTCCTGTGTAGACGCAGCGGCCAAGCATGGCCGCAGCGATGCAGCGCACACTTTGATGCATGCACAGAGGCTATCGGCAAACTGCTGGATTACCAGCTTCGCGGCTCACGCCGCGCCCACAGATGCAGGCACACAACTGTAGTGCCAAGCCATGCCCGGCAGAGCGCACTCCCGGCGACGCCTGAAATCGGCATTGCCGAGCGTCAATCAGCCAGCAAGCCGCCGCAGGATGAACTCATTGTCGCGCACGCTGCCGACCGGGAATTCATAGGCCCCGACGTGCTCGAAGCCATGCCGTGCATAGAAGCGTTGCGCGCCGAAATTCTCCGACCACACGCCAATCCACAACGTGCGCCCCGACGCCTGCAGCCACTGCAGGGCCGCATCGAACAACAGGCCGCCACGACCACCGCCCTGGTACTGGCTCAGCACGTACAGGCGTTTCAGCTCGCCGTCGGTTGCACTGGCATCCGCATGCGGCAAGCCACAGGGGCCGGCAAAGGCGAAGCCAACGGCCTCGCCTGCCACGTCCAGCAACCACGCCGCATAGTCGCCCGACTGCAGCTGTTGCCGCTGCAGTTCGACCGGGTACGCCGTGGCCAGGTAATCGGCCAGGTCCTGCGGTGGGTACAGGTGGCCGAACGTCTCCACGAAGGTACGTTCGGCCAGTGCACACAACACGCCAGCATCATCGGGCGTGGCGCGACGGATGCTGGCGTCAGCTGCCAAGGCTCAGGCCTTGTCGGCGCGCGGACGCACCTGCACGTGCACTTCGGCCAGCTGCGCGTCGGCGATCGGCGACGGTGCATCGGTCATCAGGCACTGTGCGCCGGTGGTCTTCGGGAACGGGATCACGTCGCGGATGGATTCGGTACCGGCCATCAGCGCGGCAATACGGTCGATGCCGAAGGCGATGCCACCGTGCGGCGGTGCGCCGAAGTTCAAGGCGTCCAGCAGGAAGCCGAACTTGGCGCGCGCCTCTTCGGCACCGATGCCGAGCAGCTCGAACACCGCGCTCTGCATTTCCGGGCGATGGATACGGATGGAACCACCGCCGATCTCGTTGCCGTTGAGCACCATGTCGTAACCGCGCGACACCGCAGTCTTGGCATGCGCACGCAGCTCGGCCACATCGTCCACCGCCGGTGCGGTGAAGGGGTGATGCAGGGCGACGTAGCGCTGCTCTTCCTCGTCCCACTCGAACATCGGGAAGTCGGTGACCCACAGCGGCGCCCAACCGTCGGCAACCAGGTTGAAATCCTTGCCGGCCTTCAGGCGCAGCGCGCCCATGAAGTCGGAGACCTTGTTGTAACCGCCTGCACCGAAGAACACGATGTCGCCATTGCCTGCACCAACCTGCGTGAGCAGCGCAGCGAAGGCGTCTTCGGCGAAGAACTTCTGGATCGGCGAGCTGATCTCGCCGTTCTCGGCAATCTTGATGTAAGCCAGGCCCTTGGCACCGTACTTGGCGGCGTGGGCGGCGTATTCGTCGATCTGCTTGCGGCTGAGGCTGGCACCGCCCGGGATGCGCAGCGCAGCCACGCGACCGTCGGCGTCATTGGCGGCAGCGGTGAACACCGGGAACTCGCTGGTCTTGACCAGCTCGGCCACGTCCACCAGCTCCAGCGCGATGCGCAGGTCCGGCTTGTCCGAACCGTAGCGACGCATCGCCTCGGCCCAGGTCATGCGCGGGAAGCTGGCGTCGAGGTCGACGTCGACCACTTCCTTGAAGATGGAGCGGATCATGTCCTCGACGAAATCCTGCACGTCGCGCTCGCGGACGAAGGCGAACTCCATGTCCAGCTGGGTGAATTCCAGCTGGCGGTCGGCACGCAGGGCTTCATCGCGGAAGCAGCGGGCAATCTGGTAGTAGCGGTCGAAGCCGGCCACCATCAGGATCTGCTTGAACAGCTGCGGGCTCTGCGGCAGGGCGTAGAACTCGCCCGGGTGCATGCGCGCCGGCACTAGGAAGTCGCGCGCGCCTTCCGGGGTGGCCTTGGTCAGGATCGGGGTTTCGATGTCCTGGAAGTTGCGTGCATCCAGATGGCGGCGCAGCGCCTGCACCAGCTTGATGCGGGTGCGCTGCATGCGCTGCATTTCCGGGCGACGCAGGTCCAGGTAACGGTACTTCAGGCGGGTTTCCTCGCCCGGGTTCTCGTGCGCATGGAACGGCAGCGGCGCGGCCTTGTTGAGGATGCTGATGCGGGTGGCGATCACTTCCACCTTGCCGCTGCGGATCTTGTCGTTGACCGCATGGCGCGCGCGCACCACGCCTTCGACCTGCAGCACGTCCTCGTAACCGAGACTGGCGGCGACGGCAAACACTTCGGCGTTGTCGGGTTCGACGGTGACCTGGACGATGCCTTCGTGGTCGCGCAGATCGATGAAGCAGACACCGCCGAGGTTACGGGCAACGTCGGTCCAGCCGGCGAGGGTCACGGTTTGGCCGATCAGGGTCTCGTCGACCAGGCCGCAGAAATGGGTACGCATGGAAAGCTCCGCAGGGGGCCCGGTACGAAACGGTGCCGGGTAGCCCCGTATTTTGGCGCTCTGCGGGTGCAGGAGCAAATCCGGCGATCAGTCACGCGGCCTTAAGTGGGACCGCGCCTATAGTTCGGCCACCCAACCTGAACAGGGAAGCCGCCATGAACCGTCCCCTCCTGCTCGCCGGCCTGGCTGCCCTGTTTGGGCTGGCGATGAGCCCATCCCCCGCTTCGGCCCAATCCGGGTATCCGGGCGGCCAGGGCAACACCATCCGCTGCGACAGCAACAGCAACCGCCAACAGGTCTGCAACACCGGTTGGCGCAGCGCGGTACTGGTCCGCCAGGTCTCCGATACGCGCTGCATCGAAGGTCGCAACTGGGGCAGCAACAGCGGCAGCGTCTGGGTCAACGGCGGCTGCCGTGCCGAGTTCGCCGAAGGCCGCGGCGGTGGCTGGGGCGGCGGCGCCGGCAACAACAACGGCCGCACCATCCGCTGCGACAGCAACAACAACCGCCAGCAGGTCTGCAACACCGGCTGGCGCAGCGCAGTGCTGGTCCGTCAGGTCTCCGACACCCGCTGCACCGAAGGCCGCAACTGGGGCAGCAACAACGGCAGTGTCTGGGTCAGCGGTGGTTGCCGCGCCGAATTTGCCGAAGGTCGCGGTGGCGGCTGGGGCGGCAGCCCGGGCCATGGAAACAGCAGCCAGACCATCCGCTGCGACAGCAACAGCAACCGTCATGTGGTCTGCAATACCGGCTGGCGCAGCGCGGTGCTGGTCCGCCAGGTTTCCGATACGCGCTGCGTGGAAGGCCGCAACTGGGGCAGCAGCAATGGCACGATCTGGGTCAACGGTGGCTGCCGTGGTGAATTCGCCGAAGGCCGTGGTGGCGGCTGGGGTAATGGCGGCAGCTGGGGTGGCAACAACTACTTCGTGGATTGCCACAGCAACAGCAACCGCCTGAACACCTGCGCCTGGGATCGCCGCCAGGGGCGCCCGGTCATGGTCCAGCAGGCCTCGGATACGCGCTGCGTAGAAGGCCGCAACTGGGGCTTCAACGGCAACAGCATCTGGGTCAACGGCGGTTGCCGCGCCCGTTTCAGCGGACGCTGAGTCCCCCGCCCGAAGGATCAGAGGGCGCCGGCAACGGCGCCCTCTGCATGTCAGGCCTCGCTGCCCCAAGGCGCCGGCGGCAGTTCCACCGGCGTGCCCAGGTCGAACTCGACCTGGAACAAACGCCCATCCGGGCGCGCCAGCTCGTAGACGAAGCGTTTGCCCGGCACCAGCTCCATCGCCCAGGTGTTGCGCAGCGAGGCGGTCATGCCATTTGCGGTGAACATCGCCACCGATTGGGCATCGACCGGAAACTCCTGCCGCCCCGCGCTGCCGGCCTGGACGGTATCACCGCCGTACATGGTCACCGCATCCGGGCTGCCATCGGCATGACGGTGGTCGTGCTTCAAGCGCAGGCCGCTATCGGTACGGCTGATCACCCAGGTGCGCGAATGGTCATCACCCACATGGAACGGCACCCGCAGTTCCTGCCGTGGGCTGTCGCAGCCACGCACATGCATCACCAGGGTCTTGCCATCGAATGGGTCCGGCGCGCTGGACTGCGGCTGGTTGGCGATGATGCGGCCGGCAAAGGCCTGCCCGCAGTAGCGCGCCAGATCGGCGAGGAACTGGTCGGCCGGCGCGACCGCTGCCGCTGGGGAGGTGCTGGCAGCGATTGCCGGAACAGGAAGGACAGCAGTGCCGGCCAGGGCCAGAATGCAGATCAGATTCGAGAAGGAGGAAGTTTTCATGCCCCGATCCTCGCCTACGCGCCGGTTCAAGGCAACGCGCCACTGCCTTGCACATGATCTCGCGCCGCCTGCAGGGCAGCGCGCCACTGCAAGGTTACCGCCGATGTCTTGCCGTACAAGGGCTCGGCAGCGGCGACGGCGGCCTGCCAATACTGCACGGCTTCGCTGCGATTGCCGCGCTGCTCAGCCAAACGCGCACCCAATACCTGTTGGCGCACCGCCGCATAAGGACTATCGAACAGCAGCGGCTGCACGGTTTCCAAGGTCTGCGCAGCCTCATCCAGTCGGTGCTTGGCGATCAGCCATTCGGCCCAGCCCTGCTGCAGGCGAATACCGTTGGCGCTGCCGGCTGGAATACGAGGCAGCCACAGATCATGCGCCCGCTGCACCATTGCATCGCCGTCAGCGTTGCCTTGGGCTGCCAACAGCAGCCCAAGCTGCAGTTCCAGATCCAGGCTGTCCGGATGATCGCCACCAATCGCCGCCGTGCGTACCGCCAACGCCTCGCGGTAGCTGGCTTCGGCGGCGGCGCTCTCGCCCTGCGCCTGGGCAAGCTGCGCGGCGGTTTCGGTGACGACCGAATAGTTGTAGCTGTCCTTGCCCAGCACCTGGGCCGACAGCCGCAGGGCGGTTTCGACATAGGGCCGTGCACGCGCATGGTCGCCTTTGCGTATCAGTGCCTGCGCCAGGCGGTTGTTCTCGCTGATCACATAGACGCTGCGCTGTCCGAATATCGTTGGTGCGCGTGCCAGATTGGCCTCGAACGTAGCGATGGCCGCATCCAGTTCACCGCGATCCATCACCATCAAGTTACGTTCGGTATTGCTGGCCCAGTAGTCATACGACATCTCCCCCAGGCTGCGCAGGAACATCGGCGTTGACTGGTCGAACGCCGCGGCCGAGGCGACCAGATCGCCCTTGCGCCGGTACATCATGCCCAGGTTGTCCAATGTCACGCCGATGTACTGCTCGCGCTTGCCGGCCTGGTGACGCTGCAGTGCCTGCTTGAAAGCAGCCTCGGCATCGTCATAGCGCTGCTCGGACAACAACGACAGTCCCAGCGAGTTGTAGGACTGGGCAACACGGAAGCTATCTGCTGGCTGCCTGCCCAGCAACGCCAGCGCCCGCCGTGCCATGGCGGCGCCTTCCACGCCCTTGCGGTTGTTGGCATAGGTTCCCGCCAGCAGGTTGAACAGGCGCGCGGCTTCGTCCAGGTTCTTGTCGCCACCAGCGGCGGCCAGCGCTTCGGCGGCTTGCAGCATCATCGGGTCGGCACGACGCAGATCACCCGCATTGCGGTAAGCCAGGCCGATCACGCCTTTCAAGCGTGCCTGAACTTCCGGCGATGCATCCAGCTCCTCGTCGATGCGCGATGCTGCCCGATCCAGCACTTCGCGTGCACTGATGTCCTCACCGCCGCGCACGCCTTTTTCGCGTGGATCGGCCGCCTGGAACATTTCCACGAGGAACCCGCTGACCTGCTCGGCGATCTTAGCCTCGCGCTCGGCGGCGGCGCGTTCGGCGGCCAGGCGCCACACAAACCAGGCTGCAAGCAGCAACGCCAGCAACAGCAAGGCAGCCCCCTTCCAGTTGCGTCGCAGCCAACGCCCACCGCGATAGAACCGGCCACCATTGCGTGCCTGCACCGGCCGATGCTGCAGATAGCGCTGCACGTCCGCGGCCATCGCCTCCACCGACGGATAGCGCTGCCCGGGCGCCAAGGTTCCCGCCCGCACCACGATGGCGTCCAGATCACCGCGCAAGGATCGCGCCCAGCGACAATCGCGTCCTGCCAACCCGCTGGGCGCAGCCACTGCGGCAGCGCTGTCACCTGCGCCGCGCCTGCCGCGCTTGCCTGCCAACAGCTCGCTCAATACCGCAGCCAGGCTGAAGACATCACTGCTGACACCCACCAGGCTTCCTGACTGCAGCTCTGGCGCCGCGTATGCAGGCGTAAAGAACTGCGCAGCGGGGTCGTTGGCCTCGTCGCCCAGCACGCGCGACACACCGAAGTCCAACAACACCGGTTCGCCATCCTCACGTACCAGGATATTGGACGGCTTCAGGTCGCAATGCAGCACCAGCCGCGCGTGTGCGGCCTGCACCGCGCTGCACACTTTCAGGAACAGCTGCAGGCGCTGGTGCAGGTCAAGCTGGCGGCGTGCACAGTAAACATCCAGCGGTTCACCACGCACATATTCCATCACCAGATAGGGATTTCCGCCCGGGGTAGTACCACCGTCGTACAGGCGGGCGATGTTCGGATGCTGCAGGCTGGCCAGAATGCGCCGCTCGGCGGCCAGGCGCTCAGCGACACGTGCACTGGGCTTGCCCTGCAGCACTTTGATCGCCACCTCCTGCGCATACAGGCCATCAGCACGTTCGGCACGGAACACCATCCCCATGCCGCCGCTGGCCAGCCGTTCGTACAGGCGCCAAGGCCCGATGACATCGCCTTCATTCAATTCGGAAGGAATCGCCGCAACCATCAGCTGCTGCATCGGCTCGAGCGCACGGCCGAGTTCGCTGGTCTGCGCTTCGAGCAGCTCCAGTGTTTCGGCTACGACCGCGGGATCAGCGCTCAGCCGCGCGAGTTCGCTCCGCCATTGCGACGGGTGCAGTTCACACACTGCGTCGAACAGCTCGCGCACCTGTTGCCAACTATCCCGATCCACCTACACCCCCTGGGCCAGCCGCCCGCTACATTGCGAAGCCGACGTTGCCCTGGGGATGATAAGCGGCGCTCAACGCTCCGGTACGTAAGAGTCGGGGACAGAAGACGAATCCGAATTGAGCACGGCTTCTCTTACGATCTCTGCATCCGCAGTTCCGGCAGCTTCATTGCTGAGCGGATCCACGTCCATCGGCCGCCGGAACACCAGCGATGGCAACAGTGTGGTCAGCGCGGCATACAACAGCAGCGCACCAAACAACACCGGCGAGATCGCAAAGCGCTCGCGCATGATCGCTGCCAGCACCAGGGTGAAAATCAGCGTCGGCGACAGCGCCAGCGCAACCCGCAGGCTGGTGCGGAAGCTCTCTCCGAACAGCACCCGCCGCTGCAGCCAGATCACCGCGATGCGCAGCGGCAGCACCACCAGGGTGATGAGCAGGCCCAGACCCAGCGCTTCGAAGCTCAGCGCTTCGGCTGGCACCTTGGTACCCGAGTTGAAGAAATAGAAAGGTACGAAGAACGATGCGAACAGGCGCAGCGCATGCAGGTTTTCATGCGAGGCCAGCGACGGCATGCGCTGCTGCAGCAGGCGCGCGACCAAGCCTGCGATGAACGCACCCACCAGGTAGTACACGCCCAATGCATAGGTGATGTAGGCCGCCAGCATGCCGACCATCACCAGCAGCGAGAACTCCGAGCCCGGTGCGTGCGGCGCCACCCAGCGGCCGAGCCCAATGAACAGCAACGGCAGGCCCACCATCATCGCCAGCAAGGCCATGCTCGACAGTGCCATATGCGCCGGATCGCCGGCCTGCAACACCACGAACAACGCAGCCAGCGCCAACAACTCGCCGGCAATGGCCTTGCTGCTGACCCAGAACCGCTCGGCATCATCCAGGCCGAGCTGGGACAGCGAATCCATGATGAAGCCGGTGGAGGGCGTGAGCAGCGCCAGCGCCAGCAAGGCCGCCGCCTGCCAGGGCAGGCCGGCGTAATGCCATGCCAACCAGGCGACGCCGGTGAGCGTGGCGCTGCGGATCACCAGATGGGTCAGCAGCGGCCACATGCCCTTGCGCAGGTCGGCCAGATCCACCTCCAGGCCGGCAAACAGGAACAACGAGGAAATACCCAGCGTGGCCAGCAGGTTGACCACCGGATCGTGCGATCCGTCACCCAGCCACAGCATCGCGCTGATGCCGAACACCAGGCAGGTCAATGGCGCGGGAATATTGAAACGCTGCAACGCGCGTGGGATGACCAGCAACGCGAAAATCAACAACAGATAGATTACTTCCTTGCTCATGACGCCTGTTTCCTGTGACCGGGTACGTGGGGTCTCGCCCACCGGCCACCGCCGCGCCAACGGTGGAGCCGTCAGCGCAGGCGGGCGCCAGCCAGCTCCCCTACCTGCCGCAGGATGCCATTCCTGCCGTCATCATCCAGTGCAGAACCCTGCAGGTAACTGCTCAGCAGCCATGGCGTGCCACCCGCCAACGGCCACAGCACGGCAATGTCGTTGCTGGTGTCGCTGCCGTTGCTGCCGGTCTTGTCGCCTACCCGCCAGTCCTGTGGCAGGCCAGCACGCAGCCGTGCATCGCCGGTCTGGTTGTCGATCAGCCAATCGGCCAGTTGCTGGCGTGAGGCCTCGCCGAGCACGTCGCCAAGCAGGAAGCGCTGCAGGTTGCCGGCCATCGCCGCTGGGCTGGTGGTATCGCGCGGGTCACCGGCGGCAAACCGATTGAGCTCGGGCTCATTGCGCGCGCTCAAGGTGACGCGGTCACCGTGCTCGCGCAGGAAGGCGGTAAGCCCGGCCGGGCCGCCAACCAGCGGCAGCAACAGGTTCGCCGCCGCGTTGTCACTGACAATCATCGTTGCCCGGCACAGATCGCGCACGGTCATGCTCTTGCCGACGTGGCGCTCGGTGAACGGCGAATGGTCGAGGATGTCGCTCGCCCGCACCGGCACGCGCTGGTCCAGCGACAACTGGCCGGCATCCGCGCGGCGCAGGACCGCTGCGGCCAAGGGAAACTTGACCGTGCTGCACATGGGAAAGCGTTCGTCGATGCGGTGTCCGTAGCGGGCGCCACTGGCCGGGTTCCAGAGGCAGACCCCCAGCCGGCCGCCACTGGCTTTCTCAAGTGCGGCGAAGTCAGCGTCACTGACTGCCACCGGCACAGGGATTGCAGCGCCACCAGCGCGCGCAAACGCGGCCGGTATCAAGGCGCTGGCCAAGGCGGCACCGCCAAGCGTGAGGAACTGACGACGAGCAAGCATGGGGACTCTCCTTGGGCGTGATCGGGCTGATCTTGCCCGCCGCTGCGGCCTGCGACCATCGCGAATAATCATCGCAAGCCATTAGTTATATTTGCATCTCAGGTGCAAATTCGACCACTGGACGCGGAATAATGTGGCCGAACATCAAGTTTCGTCATGACTCCGCCATGATCCGTCCCCAGTTGCCGCTCAACGCCCTGCGCGCCTTCGAAGCCGCCGCACGCCATCTGAACTTCACCCGCGCCGCGCTGGAGCTTTGCGTCAGCCAGGCCGCCTTGAGTCACCAGATCCGTGGATTGGAGGACCGCCTGCAGGTCAGCCTGTTCCATCGGCTGCCGCGCGGTGTGGCCCTCACCGACGAGGGTGCGGCGCTGTATCCGGTGCTCACCGAGAGTTTCGACCGCATCGCGATCGCGCTGGACCGTTTCACCGGCGGTCGCTTCCGCGAAGTGCTGACGGTGGGCGTGGTCGGCACGTTTGCCACCGGTTGGCTGCTGCCGCGCCTGCCCGAGTTCGAGGCCGCGCATCCGGATATCGAGCTGCGCGTGCAGACCCACAACAACCGCATCGATCTGGCCGGCGAAGGATTGGACCTGGCGATCCGCTTCGGCGATGGCGACTGGCAAGGGCAGGAGTGCACGCCGATCGTCGACACCTTGTTCGCGCCGCTGTGCGCGCCGGCTGTAGCGCGGAAACTGCGGAAACCGCGTGATCTTGGCAACGTGCCGCTGCTGCGCTCGTATCGCAACGACGAATGGCCGCGCTGGTTCCAGCAAGCGGGTGTCAGCGGTGTGGAAGCGCGTGGTGCAGTGTTCGATTCGTCCCTGACCCTGGCCAGTGCCGCGGCCGCGGGTGCCGGCGTGGCGCTGCTGCCGCTGCGCATGTTCGAGCAGGACCTGGCCGAGGGCCGGCTGCTGCAGCCCTTCGCACAGACCCTGTCGTTGGGCAGGTATTGGCTGACGCGATTGCGCTCGCGACAGGAGCGCGAGCCGCTGCGACGCTTCCGGCTGTGGCTGCTCGCGCAGGGAGGATTGGACCTGTAGTGCCGAGCCATGCTCGGCAGCGGCTTTACCAGCAAAAAGCTACCCTCACCCCAACCCCTCTCCCGCAAGCGGGAGAGGGGCCAAGGCGGTAGTGCCGAGCCATGCTCGGCAGGGGCA
>NZ_JASCOR010000058.1 GCF_029959445.1 Stenotrophomonas sp. PS02298
ATGCTCGGCATAGGGCATTACCGGTAAGGCCTCTGCCGAGCATGGCTCGACACTATGGTTGGCAAAGCCCCTCTCCCTTCGGGAGAGGGGCTTGAACAATCACTGCAGCGGCAGCCGGTTATTGAGCTTGGTCACCTCAGCCCCATCCCCTTCCAGGCCAACCCGCACGCTCGCTCCCTCACGCTTGAACCCGGCCGGCATCTGCAGCTCCACCGTCGCCGTCCGCGGCGACAGATCCAGCGGCGCTTCCAATGCAGGCACCACAACCCGGGCGACCTCACGACCGCGCGCATCTTCAAGCACCGCATAACCAGCGCCAGTCCCGACATGCCCCAGGCTGTGCACGGTCAGCCGCACGCGCTCACCGTCGATCTTCAGATCACCACGGCCAATGCCCAGGTCCGAGCGCGTCTCCACCGGCGTGCCCGGCGTCGCCAGCTCGAACTCGAATACCTGGTTCTGCTTCGGTGCAAACCGCAGCGGCGTACCGACGCTCTTCTCCAGCAGCACCTCGCGGACCTCCGCCTTGCCGTCGATCACATCGTCACCATCGCGATCCACACCGCTACGCACACGCCAGGTACCGCCGGCGATGTTCCAGCCAGTCATGGTCGCATCGAGCGGCGTATTGCCAAGGTTGTAGGCAATCACCTTGAAGCGCTCACGTGACGGCGCATGCACCAGCAAGGCGACCTGTTCGGCACCCTCAGGCTGGGCGAACTGCCAGCTCACCGTATGCCCCGGCCAGCTCTGGTTGCGCTTCAGGCCGATGCCACCCAGGCGCAGGCGCTGCAGGAACTCGCTCGGGGCTTCGACGCGGTCGCTCCACCAGTGGCCTTCGGTGTTCATGTACTCACGCTGCGCCTTGGCCTGGATGCCGTCGGCGTGCAGCGTTTCCAGGTACTTCTTGTCACCGGTCTGCTGCCAGGCACTGATCGCAGCAAAACCACTGCCGCCCTTGTCGGCATCGGCCACCAGCTGCTTGCCCCAGTCCTGCTGCCTGCCCAGCACATCGACGTAGTTCTCGCCGAGGTTGGACAGCACGCCCGGCCCACCACGCACCACGCGGTAATCCAGCGCCTGCAGGTACTTGGCATCGCCGGTCCAGCGCCACGCGGCCCAGAAGGTGTGCATCAGATCGCCACTGCCCGAGCCCTGGTTCAACTCGCCGCCGCGGGTCTTGCCCGTGGCCCAGTTGATCTCGTTGGGCAGGGTGAAGCGGCCCTTGTCGTCGTTGTAGGCGTGGGCCAGATAGCCGTCAGCCAGACCGGTGACCAGTTTGCGGCCGGTGGGATCGGCGTTGTACTCACCCATCAGGAAAGCCGGGTGCAGCGCCGGGAACGAGTATGGCTTCTGCCATTGCCAGTTCGGCTCGCGGTAAACCTTGTTGCCGCCAAACCAGTTGCTGGAGAACAGCAGGTTGCCCTGCGGGTTGCGCAGGATGATGCGTTCGTCGAAGGCCTTCACCGTCTCCATCAGGCGCTCGACGGTCAGCGGATCGCCCCAGTTGAGGTAGAGCATCGCGCTGTTGGTATTGATGCCCTCCTCGTAGGCGTGCAGCTCATCGGTCTCGATGGTGCTCAGGCCATTGGAGAACATGCCGTTGCGGTAAACCGCATCGGAGAGTGCCGTCAGCGAGCGGTTCAAGCGCTCGGGCTCCACGCCCATCAGTGCCAGTCCCGGCCACTGTTGGGTCAGGTCGCTGTCATCGGAAATGCCGCCGCCGAAATCGCCGTAAGCGACCTGCCGGTTCTCGATCCACCAGTCAACAAAGCGACGCACGTACTTCAGGTCTTCAACCTGGCGGAACGCCCACAACGGTACGCCCTTCGGCGCCTGCGGTTGCTCGAACGGTGGCTTGCCCTGGCTGTTGTAGCTGATGTAATTCCAATACAGGCGGCCCAGCTCATGGTCCGGATCGACCCGCAGCAGATCACTCAGATCAGCATAGACGCGCGAGTACAAACGCTGGCGCTTGGAGGTGGTGTGCTCCTCGACCAGGAAGCCCCAGTTGTCACGCACCTGGTTGAAGCGATCGGCGACATGCTGCTTGATCGCCTCCTTGCGTTCCTTGAACACCAGGCGCACTTCGGCACCGTCCAGCGATGCGGCATTGAAGCCGGGCGCGGCCGAGGCCACCGAGATCCACAGGCTGTCGGCGGTGAGGATGCGGTCGCGCAGGTCCAGCCACAGCGTGCGTGCTTCACCCGGCTTCACCGACACCGAAACGTCGATCATGTCGCGCGCCGGCCAGATCGGGTCCTTGATGCGGATGTTCAGCGGGATCAGACCGTCATGCGTCGCCGGCAGATCCAGTGCGGGGATATCGATCGCCACACCATCCAGGCCGTCGTACATGTTCTCCCAACTGTGCGCCCAGCTGCGGATCAGCGGCTGCGCGGCCGGTGCATCGCCGACGCCGGACGGAATCAGCACGTGCACGATCGGCATGGGCTTGGCCGGCAGGCTGTCGGCAGCGCGCTTGCGCGAGCCTGCGCCCTTGGGCAGCGCCATCACCGTGCTGCGCTCATCCGGCGCGAAGCGGCCGTCGATGTAGTCGCGCAGGCTTGCGATATTGGTGTAATCCGGCAGCACGCTGCTGTCGATCTGGTAGCGCTGCTTGACCGTGCCCTGCGGTTCGGCTGCGTCGCTGACCTGGTAGCCCCAGATCTCCTGGATCGGCGTTTCCTGCGCGGTGTTGTGGAAGTGCAACGTGCCACCAACCTGGTCGGCGAAGCTGTCCACGCTGCGCACAACGCCCTGCGGACGCTTGAACAGGGTGCCGGCCGTTCCTTTCAGCTCGCCGTAGGCGGCGCCGCGGATCTCGATGCGATTGATGTGCTCGCCTTCTGGAACCGTCAGGTCCAGTTGCTGGCCACCTTCGACGTAGGTGTTCCAGTCCGGCAGCTGGAAGTAATCATTGCGCCCGGGCAGGCGCGAGCGGTTGTAGACGCCCGGCCAGGTGGTTTCGGCGATGCCGTCAGTGCCCTTCCACATCCACTGCAGCTTGTCTTTTACGTCAGCAAACTCGACCTTGCGAATGCTTGTGGTCGGCGCGCTCAGTGCCGGCGGCGCTGCACCTTCCCAACCATAGCGGTGCCACCAGGCGCGCTGCGAGGCGCTGCCGCTCTCGGCGCTGCGCGGCTCGGCATTGCGCGCAAGCGCGGCAACACCGGCAACATCGAGCATGCGGTCGTAGACGCGAATCTCGTCGAAGTCACTGCCACGCAGGAAGTTGTAGCGGCTCTGCACCTGGTAGGGCGCCATCACCCGGCCGGCGAGGCCGAGCTGGTCCAGCGCTGCGTCGTAGTCGCCGGTGGTGGCTGCCTGTGCGACTTCACGGCCATCGACGAACAGCTTGACGCCCTTGTCCTCGTCCCAGGCAAAGGCGATGTGCTGCCATTGTTCGGGCGACGGATTCCTGTCGAGTTTGAACGAGACACGGGTGCGGGCCAGGTTGGCATCGGTGACGAAGGCATCGAAGCCGTGCCCGTTCCAGTCGATGCGCAGCCACGCCATGTCCCAGCTGCTGTGGTCGGCGTAGCCGACCCGGAAGATCACGAACGGGGTTTCGCCCACCGCATAACGCGAACGCCAGAAGAACGACAAGGTGCCGCGCTCGGCCTGGATGTTGCCGGGCGCATTCCACGACAGCACGCCGTCGTCCTGCCATTGGATGGCGCGGCCATGCGCGCCGTCATCGACAAGGCTGACCTTGTCCTGGAAGTTCGGCGTGGCATCGCCACCTGCGCTGTCGGCGACGAAGCCCTTGTCCGCGGATACGCGGAACAACAGCTCAGGCGACTGCGCGACTGCGCTCAGCGGTGCCAACAGCAGGCCCAGCACGCAGGCGAGATGGGTGGGACGCAACACGGTTTTCTGGTTCATTGTCTAACTCGTTCCAAATCGGTTGACTGCCTTGCTTAAGCCCCTCTCCCTCCGGGGTGAGAAGGGGCGCTCGCGAACCAAAGGTTCGCGCCGCTACGAACGCCCTTGCGCTGGCGCGAGGGCCGGGGCGCGGAGCGGGGGTTGGGGAGAGAGTCGAGCACATCCGCAATGCAGGATTGCATGGGCTTCGCCCTCACCCTCATCCGGCCCTTCGGGCCACCTTCTCCCGGATGGAGAAGGGTCAGACTTCACGTTCGCTCCGGCATCTTCCGCCCATGCCGCTGCGCCCATTTCGGCCACTCCCGTTCCAGCAACTGCTCCGGCCACACGCCATACCAGGCATAACCTACCCGGCGCTCGTTCGGAATATCCGCGAAGCGCGCCACACGCTCACCCTCGCGATTGACGAACATCGGACGCCCCTGTTCCAGATCGTAGAAGCGTGCCCACAGCCGTGCGCCTGCCAAAGGTTCTACAAGCACGTCCTTGCCACTGGGCTGCTCCGGTGCCTCGACCTTGCGCATCGCGAGGTCCAGCAAGGCATTGGCCTGCAGCCACTGCAGGCCGGCTTCGATGGCTTCGATGGTCTGCGGGCTCGGCTCAGGCTGGCGCATCAACAGCCGCAGCACGCCCACCGACTCGGATACCGCCAACGATGGCAGTTCGTAGGAGCGCGCCTTGGCCGGTTGCAGGCTGACCTCGTCGTATTGCGCGGCCCAGATGGAAAGCCGGCCATCCATTCGCACCTGCGTGGCCAGCACATTCCGCAGGCCGCGCTGCAAGGCGGCGTTGGCCTTGCCTGCATAGTCCGGCGGCAGGCCCGCAACCGCGGGCACGCCTTCGGCGATGTCCTGCAGCAGATCCAGCACCCGCGTCATCGCGTCGTCGTTGAAGGTGATCTGATGCCGGTAAAGCGAGCGCTCGGGGTAGTACTGCGGCCAGCCGCCATTGGCGTACTGCGCGGCCAGCAGATAATCCACGCCGCGCCGTGCGGCGCTCAGGTAGGCGGCGTTGCCGGTGTCTTTCCAGGCCTGCAGCAGATGGCGGATCTCGCGCGTGGTCGCCTTGTTGTCGATATTGGCGTCATCCAGCCGATCCGGGTCCTGCAACGCTGCGCGCTCGCTGGCGCTGAACACATGCTGGTAATCCACTGCCTTGCCCTGGTACTGCTTGGACCAACCGCCGGAGGCAGTTTGCAGCAGCAACATATTCTCGGCTTCGGGCTCGGTGCGCTGCACGGCTGCCTGCACCGCCGCGGAGCTCCAGCCTGTGCTGATCAACAGCGCAGCCGACAACCACAAACGCCTCATCGCATCCTCCTGCGTGCACCGGGACACCAGCGTGCTGGCATCCCGGTGGTGCTGCATTGGCCTTGCGCGCGCCATCTCAGAACTTGTAGCGCGCGCCGACGTAGTACTGGCGGCCGGTAACGGTGTAGCGGTCGGCCATCTGCAGCGACGAGTCCACATAGCGCTGGTCCGGCGTGTCGAGCAGGTTGATCGCCTCGAAGGTCAGCGACAGCTTCTTGTTGACCTTGTACGACATGTTGAAGTCGACGTTGCGCACGCTGTTCTTGCCGGTCACATCCGGCGTTGCGAACTGGTTGCCGTCCAGGTCCCAGACGCTTTCCTGGCTGAGGATCTCGCCGATGTAGCCGTCGCGGTAGCTGGTGGAAACACGGGCGCTGAACTTGCCATCGTCATAGTACAAAGTGGCGTTGTACGAATTCGGTGACAGGTTGACCAGGTCGTTGTCGGTGAAGGTGGTGGTGATGCTGGTATTGCTGTTGCCGGCCGAGCTGAACATGTATTTGATGCTCGACTCGACATGGGTGTAGTTGAGCTGGATGCCGAACTTGCTCCAGATGCCGGGCAGGAAGGTAAATGGCTGCTGGTAGCTCAACTCGTAGCCCTTCAGCGGGCCGCCCGGGGTGTTGTAGTAGCTCTGCACGTTGAACATGGTGTCGGCGGTGAAGCCAGCCGGCAACAGGTCCAGCGCGTAGCCCATGTCACCCCAGGTGGTCAGCAGGCGGGTGCGCTGCACATAGCTGTCGATGTCCTTGTAGAACAGTGCCGCCGACAGCAGGCCACCATCACCGAAGTACCACTCCGCGCTCAGGTCGTAGTTGGTCGAGCGGAACGGGTCGAGCTTGGGGTTGCCAAGGTTGATCGCAAACACGCGTCCATCATCGAAGTATCCGGTGGGGCCGCCGCTGACGCTGGGTGACAGGTAGGCAAGCGTCGGTCGTGCCATGGTCTTGGCCGCGCCGAAACGCAGCACCACGTTCTCGGCCACGTCCCAGGCCAGGTTCAGCGACGGCAGCACGTCCTGGTAGCTGTGGTTGACCACCGAGCGCACCAGCGAGCGTTCACCGGCTGCAGCCGTCGCGCTGGCCACACCAAAGAACGATTCGCAGTTGGCCGAGTTGTTGCCCGATGTGGCTGCGTTGCACGGCGCCCAGCCCGAAGAACTGATCTGGGTATTGACCACGCGCACGCCGACATTGCCGCGGAAGGCGCGATCCCACAGTTCGGTGTTGAAATCCAACTGCAGGTAGCCGCCGAGGCTGCGCTCGTTGACCTCGAAGTTGTTGTTGGAAGCGCCAAAATGGCCGACGCCGGCCAGACGGTAATCACCGCCCTGCACGCCTGTGTCACAGTTGCAGTTGATGTTGAGCAGTTCGGCGATCTTGCCGAAATCCGGGACCAGCCAACCGTTCGGCACATTGCCGGACAGGTTCTTGCCGAAGCCGGTCAGCGTGGTGCTCAGGTCACCGACGGTAACGCCCGCCGGCAGGGCCTGGGCCAGGCGGCCGTAGCTGATGTGGCGGTACTCCTCCGACTCCATGTCGTAGTCCTTGTAGGCAAGGCCGGTACGCAGGGTGAAGGTTGGATTGATGTTGAACTGCAGGTCGACCTTGGCAGTGTCGAAGGCGTTGTTGACGTAACTCGGGTTCAAGCGCACTTCGCTGATGTTGCTGCCGCGCGCGGTGCCGTTGCTGTTGACCGGCACCGCACCGTAACCCAGCCACGACCATGCCGCCGGGTCGTTCAAGGCGAAGGGCAGGGTCATGTTGGGCATGTCGCCGCCGTTGCGCATGTCCATCACGAAGCCATCGACATTGCTGTTGTCGAAGCTCACCAGCGAGAACACCGGGCGCTCGTAGTCCGAACTGGAGTGGCCGAGCACGGCCTCCATCTTCACCGCATCGTTGAAGTGATGTTCCAGGTTCAGGCTGTACTGCTGGAAGGTGGTCGATTCCTCGATCAGGCTGGACTCGGTGCGGAAGTCAACGTTGTCGAATACGCCGTAGATCAGCCGGTTCTGCGCGTCCACCTCGGCCTCGCGCACCACGATCTGGGTCTTGCCGCCGAGGTTGGCGGCACGATGCAGGTTGGCGCCAATGGAGTCTTCACGTTGTTCCTTGTCCAGCTTCGAGTACATCGCATCGAAACTGAGCAGGGTGTCATCGGAAACGCGGAACTGGAACGCACCGGTTACACCCAACCGCTCAATCTCATGCGCGGTGCGGATGTAGCGCGGGTAGCGCGGGATCCAGGCATTGGTCGCGGTCTCGTAGGCGGCGATGTTTTCCGGCGTATTGTCCGGGCGCGGCAGGCCGGTACCGCAATGGGTGGCGCTGATGCCGTAGCTGCCCCAGCCGTTGTTGCGGTCCTGGTTGGCCTGGCTTCCGCTGCCAGCCGGGGTTTCGTTCGATGCCGGGTTGCGCGGCGTCTGCGGGTCATAACCCACCGGCGAGCAGAAGCCGTAGGTGCCGTTGTTGGCGGCGTTGGACTGGTTCGAGTTGCGGTGGTTGCCGTGCTCCCAACGCACCGGGTTGTAGCCTTCCTCGTACACGTTGCGCTTGCTGTACGAGCCAGACAACAAGGCACCAAAGCGGCCATCGGCCCAGGTGTTGCTGATCAGGCCGGAGAAGCGCGGGTCATACTTTTCCGCCAGCTCGCCATAGCCGGCCTGTGCCGATGCCGAGGCCTGGAAACCGGCAAAGTCGAACGGCCGCGAACCACGCAGGTCCACCGTCGAACCCAGCGAGCCTTCATCCATCTGCGCTGACTGGGTCTTGTTGACCTTGACCTGGCTGAAGAGTTCGGAGGCGAAGGTATTGAAATCGAAGCCGCGGCTGCGGTTGACGCCGCTGCTGCCGTTGCCGGCGGTAGCCAATGCTTCCAGGCCGTTGAGGCGCACGCGGGTGAAGTCCGCGCCCAAGCCTCGGATCGAGATGCGCTGGCCTTCGCCTCCTTCGCGATCAATCGATACGCCGGCGATGCGCTGCAGCGACTCGGCAAGATTCTGGTCGGGGAATTTGCCGATGTCCTCGGCGAAGATCGCGTCCACCTGTTCGGTGGTGTAACGCTTTTCGTCCAGCGATTTCTGCAGGCTCTGGCGGTAGCCAGTGACGTTCACTGCATCCAGCTGGGTGGCCTCGGCGGTCGCAGGTGCGGACTGGGCGAAGGCAAGGGGAGCGGTCAATACCGAAGCAATGGCGGTTGCCAACAAGGTAACCGTTGTCTTTCCAAAACGGCGCTTACGATCCATGCGGTTGGCTCCTTCCCCGGGCGGGGAATCAAGCGGACTGAGAAGGGTGTGGGGTTGTCCCTGGCGAGTACTTCAGAGGTGCTGTCGGGCCGTTGCGGCCGCGCGTGGACAGCCGTCAGGCCATGGCATGACCATGGCCTGCGGAGGATGAAAGGGCAGGGCCGGAGCTGCGGAGAGAGTGCGCTCCGGTCCCTGCCAAACGGCGGCTATCAGAACTTGTAACGCAGACCCAGGGTGAACTGGCGACCGGTCTCGCTGTATTCCAGCGGCAGCGATACCGACGGGTTGGACACCCACGACTCCTGTGCTTCGTTGGTCAGGTTGGCGCCTTCCAGGCTGATTTCCAGCTGGTCGCTGATGCGGTAGTGGATCGACGCATCGAGGAAGGTGGTGCCGCTCTGGCCGTGCACGCCGAGGCCCGCGCTGTCGAAGCCCTTCTCGGTGCCCGGCACCTGGATCAGGTAATCATCGCGGTTGGTCGCCGACACGCGGCCCGACCAGTTGGTCCCTTCGTAGAACAGGGTGGCGTTCCAGGAATTGCGCGACAGGCCCGTCAGATCAGTCTTCTGTGCAAGCGCGCCGCTGCTGGTGATGTACTGCACCTTCGATTCCACATAGGTGTAGTTGAACTGCGCACCAAGGTTGGACCACTTGCCCGGCAGGAAGGTGAAGGGCTGCGTGTAGTTGAACTCGACCCCGGTCAGGTCACCGCCCGGGGTGTTGACCGGCAGTGAGAACACGAAGGAGTCATCCGGGCTGGCATCGGTGCCTGCCAGCAAGCTGGCCGGCAGGCCGCTTTCCGAATAGATGCGGCTCTCACGGGTGTTCTGGATGAAGCTGCCGATATCCTTGTAGAACACGCCGACACCGAGCATGGCACCTTCGTTGAAGTACCACTCGAAGCCCAGATCCGCGGTCTTGGCGCGGATCGGCTCCAGGTCGGGGTTACCAGCACTAACCGTCTTGGCACTGCCGCTGACGCTGACGGTGACACCCGGGGTCAGGCTGCCAAGACCCGGACGTGACATCACCTTGGCCGCACCGAAGCGGATCAGGAAGTCAGGCGTGATTTCCGCAACCAGGTTCAGCGACGGCAGGAAATCGTTGTATTCACGCGTTGCAGTGGCCACGACGGGCGTACCGGAACCGGTGGCGATGCCGTGCGACGTCTGCTTGGTCTTGACGTAACGGGCACCGATGTTGCCGGACACCGGAATCGAACCCAGTTCGGTGGAGAAGCGACCCATCAACCAGCCACTGCGATCCTGCTCCTCAACACCACGGATGCTGGGTGCGTAGTCGGCAACGGCAAAGGTGCCCTGGTTGCTGAAGATGCCAAACTGGTCGGCAATCGCACCGAAGTTCGGAACCACCCACTTGCCGGGCGAGCCCGACATGCCGCCGAGACTGGCGAGCTCCGTCATGTCAGCAGGTACCAGCTTGTTGCCGGTGCTGAAATTCGGGACGTTCGATTCGGTGTCTGCGCGGCGACGTTCCATCGAATCGAAGCTGTAGTTCTTGGCCTGGATGCCGCCGTCCAGGGTGAAGGACGGTCCCATCACCCAGGAGAACTCCAGCTGGCCATTGTTGAACTCGTTGGTCACGTAGTTCTGGCGCAGGCGAATGGTGGACAGCGTCCAACCATTGGGGTCGGTCGGGCTCACACCGTAGTTGAACACCGGCTTGTTGGCATTGCCACGGTAGTCGTAGCTGTAACCATCCACATCCAGCTTGTCCATCATGATGGTCGCTTGGATGGGGTTCTCATGCTTGGACTTGGACGTGCCGATCTTGCCGGTGATGGTGAAGTTGTCGGTCAGTCGGTGCTCACCATCGAGGCTGAGCTGGTAGAAATCGGTGGTCCATTCGTCGTGGCGGTTCTCCGCACGGATGTCCACGTTGTCCATCTTTGCGTAGACCAGCGCGCCGTTCTCGATCACGCCATCGGTGACCACGGCCTGCGCCTTGCCAGCCGTACCAGTCTTGCTCAAGCCATTGGCTTCGATGTACTTCTCGTCGCGCTTGGCGTCGATCTTGGAGTACAGCATGTCCAGGTTGAAGCTGGTGCGGTCACTGGGCTTGAACTGCAGCGCGCCGGTGATGCCCAGTCGCTTCTGGTCATGCTCGACCAGCGTGTAACGCGGGAAGCGAGGCGTATAGACCTTGTCGCTGCAGACGCCGGGGAAGGGCGCGGTGCCGGTAGAGCAACCGGCGAAGCCGACACCGTTCGGGTTGGCGGTGTTGGTGGGCGTGTTGGCCAGCGCATTGGCCCAGCGCACGGTGCCACTGCCTTCTTCAACGGTTTCACGTTCGGAGTAGGCCACCGAGAACAACGCACCGAACTTGCCATCGGCCCAGCTGTTGGCGATCAAACCGGCAAAGCGCGGCATCGCCGACTGCGAGGCATCGTTGTAGGACGCCTGCACGTTGCTGACGATGGTCAGGCCGTCATAGTCGAACGGGCGACCGGTACGCAGGTCCACGGTGGCACCCAGCGAGCCCTCGTCCACATCGGCCGATGCGGTCTTGCGCGCGATCAGCTGGGTGAAAAGGTCGGCGGCGAACACGTTGAAATCGAAGCCACGGCCGCGGTTGGTACCGCCCTGACCGTCGGTGCTGCCGACCGTGCTCAGAGCTTCCAGGCCGTTGATGCGCACGCGGGTGAAGTCCGGGCCCAGGCCGCGCACCGAGATGTTGCGGCCTTCGCCGCCATCACGGGTGATCACCACGCCGGGAATGCGCTGCAGCGATTCGGCCAGGTTGCTGTCGGGGAACTTGCCGATGTCCTCGGCGACGATGGCATCGACCACGCCGGCTTCGCCGCGCTTGATGTCCAGCGCCTTCTCCACGCTGGCGCGGTAACCGGTGACGGTGACTGCATCCAGTTCGGTGGCGGCGGTGCCGGCAGCCGGCGCAGCGGCGTCCTGGGCCATGGCAGCGCCTGCCTGCAGGGCCAAACTGATCCCCAACGCGAGCAAGGTAACCGGTGTCTTTTTCTGCGAGTTACGTGGATTCATGTGCTTCCCCTCTCCAAGGTTTGCATGCGATGCAGTGGCTCCGGCTTGTGCTTTGCGCCGGATGACACCGCTGGTCAAAACGGAAAGTAGCAGCTGCGTGAAGAGGGAGCATCTTGCAGTGCAGCAGGACTCAAACAGCGCGGAAACCATTGTCTGATGGACATGAGGGGACGGTAACACGGGCAGCCGGAGGGACAGTCGCAGGCAAATGACACCGATAGCCAATCAACCGTGCCATGATGCGCGCCGATCGACGAGGAGACAGGAATGGCGATGATTTCCCCCCGTGTTGTCTGTTTTGGTGAGCTGCTGCTGCGCCTGGGCGCGCCTGGTAACCAGCTGTTGTTGCAGTCGCCCGCGCTGGACGTGCATGCCGGCGGTGCCGAAGCCAATGTCGGCGTGTCGTTGGCCCACTTCGGCCACGACGTGGCGATGATCAGCGTGGTCGCCGACAACCCGCTGGGTGCGGCGGTGGCTGGCGAACTGCGCCGCCATGGCGTGGACACCGCGCGCGTGCGCCGCAGCGATGGCCGCATGGGCCTGTACTTCCTGACCACCGGCGCTGGCCACCGGCCCAGCGAAGTGGTCTATGACCGCGCCGACTCGGCCTTCGCCAGCGCCCGCGCCGACAGCTACGACTGGCCGGCGCTGCTGCAGGGCGCGCAGTGGCTGCACCTGTCCGGGGTCAGTCCTGCCTTGGGCATGGAAGCCGCACTGGCCACCTTGGCCGCCGCACGCGCCGCCAACGAGCGCGGCATCAAGGTCTCCTTCGACGGCAATTTCCGGCCCAAGTTGTGGGAACGCTGGGGCGGCGACGCCAAGGCGATCCTGCGCGACCTGTTCGACTGCGCGCACATCGTGTTTGCCGACTACCGCGACATCGGTGTGGTGCTGGGCGGCGAGTTCAACCAGCCCGAACCGCAGGCGCGCGTCGAGGCCGCGGCAGCGATGGCATTCGCCGCCTTCCCGCGCCTGCAGTACATGGCCTGCACGCAGCGCACAGCGCACAGCGTCGGCCACCATTCACTGGGCGCGATGCTGCTCGGCCGTGATGGCACCCGCGCATTGGCGCCAGCCGAAGAGCTGACCGATATCGTCGATCGCATCGGCGGTGGTGACGCATTCGCGGCCGGCGTACTGCACGGCCTGATCGAAGGCATGGATGCGGAAACCACGATCCGTTTCGGCTTGGCCGCAGGCTGCCTGAAGCACTCCATTCCCGGTGATTTCAACCCAGTCGGCGTGGCCGACGTCATGGCCCTGATGGGCGAAGGAAAGTTCGATGTCCGGCGCTGATCCGCGCGTACGCGCAGTGCTCAAACTGGCCCCGGTGATTCCGGTGTTCACTCCCGACAACGTCGACGATGCGGTGCAGGTCGCACAGGCCTTGTTCAACGGCGGCCTGCCGGTGATCGAGGTGACCCTGCGCACCGCAAACGCGATGGATGCGATCAAGGCAATGGTCGAGGCCGTGCCGGATGCAGTGGTTGGTGCCGGCACCGTGCTGACCCCGGCGCAGATGGAGAAGCTCAAGTCAGTGGGCGGGCGCTTCGCGGTGTCGCCGGGCGCCACCGACACGCTGTATGCGGCGGCGCGCGATACCGACCTGCCGTTCCTGCCCGGCGTTGCGACCTCGTCCGAACTGATGCGCGGCCTGGAGCATGGGCTGGATACGTTCAAGTTCTTCCCGGCCGTGCAGGCAGGCGGCGTGGGCATGTTGTCGGCCTGGAATGGCCCCTTCGGTGACGTGCGCTTCTGTCCGACCGGTGGTATCAGCGCGCAGACCGCCTCGCAGTTCCTGCATCTGCCGAATGTGCTGTGCGTGGGCGGCTCGTGGTTGACCACGCGCGAGCTGCTGCAGGCGCGCGATTGGGCGGGGATTGAGGCGTTGGCAAGGGCTGCGGCGGTGTTGCCGGGTTGATATGGCCTTTGGGTTGGGTCTAGATCGAAGTCAAAATCAAAGTCAAAAGCTGACCCCTCCCCAACCCTCCCCTTGCCTTCGGCAAAGGGAGGGAGCAGACGCAGGATGCTGCAGGCCGCCGGAACCACCCCCTCCCTTTCGCGCAGCGAAGGGGAGGGCCGGGGAGGGGTGCAGTTGCTGTTGCAGTTGCAGTTGCTGTTGCAGTTGCAGTTGCAGTTGCAGTTGCAGTTGCTGTTGCAGTTGCAGTTGCTGTTGCAGTTGCTGTTGCTGTTGCTGTTGCTGTTGCTCAGCTTTAAAGCTTCAACCGCCGATACAAGGTACTGCGGTTAACCCCCAGCCTTTTCGCTGCCAGGCTCACATTGCCATCGCAGGCCGCCAAGGTCTGCCGCATCACATCCAACGCCAGTTCCTGCAGGCTGCCATCCATCACCGGCGCAGCAGCAACGCGTCGCGCAGCCTGATGCAGATACTCCGGCAGCAGTTCCCGATCAATCACCGCACCCGGCTCGGTCAACGCCACCAGGGTGCGCAGGCAGGCCGCAAGCTGGCGCAGATTGCCTGGCCAGTCATACGCAACCAGCGCACGCTCTGCCTCCACGCTCAACACACGGCCTTGCGCCAAGGGCTGCCACATCGCCTGCAGCAGCTGCGCGCGGTCCTGTGCGTCACGCAGCGGTGACAACCGCATCACGTGATCGGCGATGCGGTAGTACAGATCCGAACGGAAACGACCTTCGTCCATCGCCTGCTGCAGGTCGCAATGGGTGGCGCAGATCAGCGTGAAATCCAGCTTGACCGGCTTGCCGCCACCCAGCGGTGACAGCTCGCGGTCCTGCAGCACGCGCAGCAGGCGCGGCTGCAGGGCCAGCGGCATGTCGCCGATTTCATCGAGGAACAACACGCCACCCTGCGCCTGCCTCAGCAGGCCTTGGCTGCCTTGTCGACGTGCGCCGGTGAAGGCGCCTTCCTCGTAACCAAACAATTCCGATTCGATCAGGCCTTCGGGCAGGGCCGCGCAGTTCACCGCAATGAATGGCTTGCTGCTGCGGCTGCCCTGCGCATGCAGCGCGCGCGCCGCCACTTCCTTGCCGGTACCGGTTTCGCCCTGCAGCAGTACCGGCAGGCCCGCTTCCAGCACGCGACCGGCGCGCAGCAGTTGTTCGCGCTGGCCTGCATCGAATACCACGGCGGGCGCGGCAACCGGGCGAGGCATCGGCCGTGACAGCGCCGGCACAGCGCTGGTCGTCCGCGTGCGGGCTGCCGATGCTGGCGCATCCAGCTTGCCATGCAGCACGCGCCCACTGCGATCCTGCAACATGCCTTCATCGCGCATCCGCGACAACGGCATCTCGAACAGGGCCTCATACGACGCGCGGCCGATATCACCGCGCTCCAGGCCAAACAGATGCAGGCCAACACCATTGGCCGCAACCAGCCGGCCATTGCGGAAGCCGAGCACGGCTTCGCCTGCGGTGCCCAGCAAGGTGCGGTCGTGGTGCAGGCGTAATAGTTCGCAATCGCCAAGACCATCCTCGAAGAAGCGGTGCTCGATGCGATTGGCGGCCAACCGCGCCAGGCCCATCGCATGCATCTGCTGCACGCTGGCCGGGCCGCTGATGTCGAGCACGCCGGCCAATTGCCCATGCGGATCGTGGATGGGCATGGCCGAGCAGCTGAGGATGCCGTGCGGTGCGTAGAAGTGTTCGCCACCGCGGACTTCCACCGCGCGGCCTTCCACGATCGCGGTGCCTATGGCATTGGTGCCCACCGCCGATTCGCTCCAGCACACACCCGGCATCAAGGCCACGCGCCCGGCCTTGTCGAGGAAGCCGGCGCTGCCCTCGGCATTGAGGATCCAGCCGCTCTCGTCGGTCAGCAGCACGATGCTGCCGGTGCTGGCGGTGTGTGCGGCCAGCCCATCCAGCTCAGCGCGCGCCAGCCGCCACAAGCGTTCGTGGCGCTCGCGCAGTTCGCGCAGGTTGTGGCCGGGCAGGGGCTCCAGCGCAGGTTCGGCATCCACCAGCAGGCCGCTGCGCTGGCAGCGCCGCCACGACTGCAGGATGGTGTCGGGCACGGTGCCCACGGGCGTGGTGCCGCGCTCGAAGAACGAGCGGCGGGCGTTGCCCACGCGATGTTGCAGTGCCAGTGCCATGAGCGCTCCTGTGTCGCATTTTGCGACAGCTGTTCAAACCACTGTTCCGATTAACACCACACCGGAGCGGGCGCTGCAATCACCTGCCGTTTCGCAGTGCAGCAAATCTGCGGCCACGCCTCGGTAGTCAATGGCGTTTCATCGTGCCGCAACGCAACAGGCGGAACTTGGCATCGCTCTTGCGCCTGTTGTAGCCACCGCCACACACGCGGCCCACACACCGCTGAATCGGAGATTCCACAGATGAACGCAGTCCTGTCCGCCAAACCGCATGCCACCGACCCGCAGTCCCTGTTCAAAGCCCGCTACGGCAACTACATCGGCGGTGAATGGGTGGCCCCGCGCAGTGGCCAGTATTTCGACAACACCACGCCGATCACCGGCAAGGTGTTCACCCAAGTGGCACGCTCCAACGCCGAGGACGTGGAGCTGGCGCTGGATGCCGCGCACGCAGCCAAAGACGCCTGGGGCAAGCGTTCGACCACCGAGCGCGCCAACATCCTCAACCGCATTGCTGATCGCATCGAGGAAAACCTCGAGCTGATTGCCCATGCCGAAACCTGGGACAACGGCAAGCCGATCCGCGAGACCCTCAACGCCGACGTACCGTTGATGGCCGACCATTTCCGCTACTTCGCCGGTGCGCTGCGCGCGCAGGAAGGCAGCCTGTCGCAGATCGACAACGACACCGTGGCCTATCACTTCCACGAGCCGCTGGGCGTGGTTGGGCAGATCATCCCGTGGAACTTCCCACTGCTGATGGCGGCGTGGAAGCTGGCACCGGCATTGGCCGCCGGCAACTGCGTGGTGCTGAAGCCGGCCGAGCAGACCCCGGCCTCGATCCTGGTGTTGATGGAGGTGATCGGCGACCTGCTGCCGCCGGGCGTGCTCAACATCGTCAACGGCTTCGGCCTGGAAGCCGGCAAGCCGCTGGCCAGCAGCCCGCGCATCTCCAAGATCGCCTTCACCGGCGAGACCAGCACCGGTCGGTTGATCATGCAGTACGCCAGCCAGAACCTGATCCCGGTGACGCTGGAGCTGGGCGGCAAGTCGCCGAACATCTTCTTCGCCGACGTGATGGCCGAGGACGATGATTTCCTCGACAAGGCGGTGGAAGGTTTCGTGATGTTCGCCTTCAATCAGGGCGAAGTCTGCACCTGTCCGTCGCGGGTGCTGATCCAGGAGTCGATCTACGAGAAGTTCATCGAGCGCGCACTCGCACGGGTGGCGGCGATCAAGCAGGGCAACCCGCTGGATCCCAACACCATGGTCGGTGCACAGGCCTCGCAGGAGCAGCTGCAGAAGATCCTGTCCTACATCGAGATCGGCAAGGCCGAGGGTGCCGAGGTGCTGATCGGCGGCGAGCAGAACCAGCTCGACGGCGATCTGGCCGACGGTTTCTATGTGAAGCCGACGGTGTTCAAGGGCCACAACAAGATGCGCGTGTTCCAGGAGGAAATCTTCGGGCCGGTGGTGTCGGTGACCACCTTCAAGACCGAAGAAGAAGCGCTGGAGATCGCCAACGACACCTTGTACGGCCTCGGTGCCGGCCTGTGGAGCCGCGATGCTTCACGCCTGTACCGCATGGGTCGTGCGATACAGGCAGGGCGGGTGTGGACCAATTGTTACCACGCCTATCCCGCGCACGCGGCGTTCGGTGGCTACAAGCAGTCTGGCATCGGCCGCGAGAACCACAAGATGATGCTCGACCATTACCAGCAGACCAAGAACCTGCTGGTCAGCTATTCGCCGAAAAAACTGGGCTTCTTCTGAACCAGGCCCTGATCCACCCGGTCGCAACTGGCCGGGCGTGATCTGGATCAAGGCGCCACGCCACGCTTGGCGCCATGCTGGACTTATCCCCGCAAAGGAGATCGATTGATGGACAAGACGATGAAAGCGGCCGTGGTCCGCGAATTCGGCAAGCCGCTGGTGATTGAAGAAGTAACCGTGCCGCGTCCGGCTGCGGGCGACATCCTGGTCAAGATCGAGGCCTGTGGCGTCTGCCACACCGACCTGCACGCCGCCGAAGGCGACTGGCCGGTGAAGCCCAATCCCCCATTCATTCCCGGCCATGAAGGCGTCGGCCACGTGGTTGCCGTCGGTGCGGGCGTTACCCACATCAAGGAAGGCGACCGCGTCGGCATTCCGTGGCTGTATTCGGCCTGTGGATACTGTGAGCACTGTCTGGGCGGCTGGGAAACCCTGTGCGAAGCGCAGCAGAACAGCGGCTATTCGGTGAACGGTGGCTTCGCCGAATACGCGCTGGCCAATGCCAACTACGTCGGCCTGCTGCCCAAGGAAGTGGGCTTCGTCGAGATCGCGCCGATCCTGTGCGCCGGCGTCACCGTCTACAAGGGCTTGAAGGTCACCGACACCAAGCCCGGTGATTGGGTGGCTATTTCCGGTATCGGCGGCCTCGGCCACATGGCGGTGCAGTACGCCAAGGCGATGGGCTTGAACGTGGCAGCGGTGGATATCGACGACAACAAGCTGGCCCTGGCCAAGCGCCTGGGCGCCAGCATCACCGTCAATGCCCGCAATACCGACCCTGCCGCCTTCCTGAAGAAGGAAATCGGCGGCGCGCATGGCGCCCTGGTGACGGCGGTCTCGCCCAAGGCCTTCGAACAGGCGCTGGGCATGGTGCGCCGTGGCGGCACGGTGTCCTTGAACGGTCTGCCGCCGGGTGACTTCCCGCTGGATATCTTCGGCATGGTGCTCAATGGCATCACCGTCCGCGGCTCCATCGTCGGCACCCGCCTGGACCTGCAGGAATCGCTGCAGTTCGCCGCCGATGGCAAGGTCGCCGCGACGGTGAGCACCGACAAGCTGGAGAACATCAACGACGTGTTCAAGCGCATGCATGAAGGTGCGATTGAAGGCCGCGTGGTGCTGGACTTCAACGCCTGACCGCGACCGGCCAGCACATCCGCACCTCCCCCGGGGTGTGCTGGTCGAGTTGCTTTGAGGGCTTTGGCTTTTTGCTTTGGCTTTTCTCCTCTCCCCTTGTGGGAGAGGATGCCGAAGGCAGGAGAGGGTGCGGCGAAGCCGCAAGAGCTCATGCACCTCCAGATTACATACCCATCGGTAGCCAAGCATTGCCAGCTTCGCGGCTGACGCCGCTCCTACAAAACAGCTGCGTGCCGAAGGCAGGAGAGGGTGCGGCGAAGCCGCAAGAGCTCATGCACCTCCAGATTACATACCCATCGGTAGCCAAGCATTGCCAGCTTCGCGGCTGACGCCCGCTCCTACAAAAACTTCCCCACGTTTCGACTAGCGTACGTGCACGGCAGCCACTGGCATGCGGTCCAGCGCCAGCCATGCGTCTTCGACCAGATCCCGTACCTGTTCCCAGCGCAACCGTGAGCCGCCGCGTGCCTGTTCCCAATGCTCGGCCAGTTCCACGTCGGTTTCGCCGCTGCCACGCGGCCAATCCGCTGCATGCGTGGCCAGCGCAAATGCATAAGCCGGCTGCAGATCAAGCCAGCCGCGTGCGCCGCGCCGACGCCGCGCATAGTCATCCAGGCTGTACTGGACGAAATCCTGCGCCACCTCATCCGCCGCATGTTGGCTGCGCCTGAGCCGGCCACGCCGCATCAGCTTGGGATCGGCGGCAAACAAGGTTGGCGCAGCGGGATGCTCGATGCGATCGGGGCGGTACATGGCACAACCCTCCCAGTTGGGCGCTCACAGATACGCCCGGGGCTGTTAGTTGGGGGTGAGCGGGGTGTTCAGGCGGTTGTTGGGTGGGTGCGACGGCAAAAACAGAGGCAAAGGCAAAGACACCCCTCCCCAGCCCTCCCCTTCGCTACGCGAAAGGGAGGGGGCCAAGTGCGGACGCTCAGCCGCTCACCGCGCCCATTGCCACTGCAGGCCCACGGTCAAGGCGCGGTCCGGGCCCGGTTCGTAATAGCGCTGGTTGCCGTCGTTGACGATCACCGAGCCGATATAACGCTGGTCCAGCAGGTTATCCACACGGGCGAAGGCGCGCAGCGGCCCGCGTGATGTGCGCCATTGCCGCGCCATCTCCAGGTTCAACAGGCCATAACCGGCTGCGTTGGCGCTGCCCAGATCGTTCACGCCGATGTCGCTGGCAGCCACCACTTCGGCCGCCCACTGCCATGGTCCCGGCTGCCATTGCCAGCGCGCGAACAACTGCTGGCGCGGCACGCCCGGCAACCGGGTACCCGTCGCCACCAGATTGCCGGGTTGGGTGCAGGGCGAGGGCAGGCCGGTACACGTCCGGTAGGCCTCGCGCACGCTGGCCTGCAACCAGGTATAGACCAGCTGCAGTTGCTGGTCAGCGGCAATCGGCTGCAGCCAGCTCAGCTCCGCGCCCTGGCGCCGGGTCGCGCCGATGTTGCGGTAGCTGCTGCGGCCACCGCTGTTGGTCGCCACCGCCAGTTCGTCCTCACTGTCGGCACGGAACAGCGCCAGCTCCAGCCGCGCACCGCTCTGCGCGCGCCATTTGCTGCCGATCTCGTAGTTGCGGGTGCTGCCGGCGGCCAGGTCCAGCGCCAGACCCGCACCGCCGTCAGCGCGATAGCCCAGCTCGTTGAAGGTCGGCGTTTCAAAACCACGCCCGGCCGAGGCGTAGAAACGCAGACCATCGCTGGCACGAAACACCAGACCCGCCACCGGTGTGGTCGCCGAGTAATCGCGGCGGCCGCTGTCGTCGGGGTTGCTGGCGGTGATGTAGCGGTCGCGCGAACGGAACTGCACCTCGCTATGGCGCGCGCCCAGCAATGCCGACCAGCGCGGGCTGAACTGCCACCAGGCCTGCGCGAACTGGTCGATGTTCTGCACACGGTCGTTCTGGTCACGGCGCAGCCGGCCCTTTATGCCCAGGGTGCTACCAATGAAGTTCTCGTAGCCGGTGCGGTGCTGCTGCTGGCGGTCTGCGTTTGCACCAATCACCAGCTCCAGCGGCTTGCCGGCGAGCTGCCCGTGCCAGGCCCAGCGCGCGTCCACGCCGCCGTAATCGCTGTCCAGATCAATCACCCCACCCGAATGCAGGGGACTGTTCTGCGGCCCCGGCGGGATCGCCAGGAACTGCTCCACCGCACGCTGCCCCGCATAGCCCATCAGCCGCCAGGTCTGTTGATCACGCTCGACGCTGTAGACCGCGCCCAGCTGGGTCTGCCGCACCGACTTGCGGGTGTTGTACTGGGTGGCGACGGCGGTGGCCTGACGTGGGTTCTCGCGCACCTGCTCCCGGCTCAGGCCCAGCGGGTCCTGTGCATGTGGCGCATCGAAGCCGTTGAACAGCAGCTCCAGCCGCTGGCCTGCCGCCAGATCGAAGCCCAGCCGTGCATTCACCGATTCGCGCCGGGCCGCACTGTGCGCGCGCCAGCCATCAGTACGGAAATGGTTGGCCGCCACGTTGTAGTGCATGGCCCCGGCCAGACCCTTGAGCTGCACGCCGGTGCTGGAGGTGTTGTTGCTGCCAAGGCTGCTGCGCAGCCGCCACGGATCGCCGTCCTGCCCGTCCGCGCTCCACAGCTGCAGCACGCCGCCGGAGGAATTGCCGTACAGCGCCGAGAACGGCCCGCGCAGCACCTCCACCCGGTCGGCGCCGAATACATTGAAGTGGGAGAGCTGGCCCTGGCCATCGGGCATGGTCGCCGGCACCCCGTCGACCAGCAGCCGCACCCCGCGCACACCGAAGGTGGAGCGCGCGCCGAAGCCGCGCAGCGACAGCTGGGTGTCCTGCGCGTAGTTCTGCCGATCCCGTGCCAGCAGCCCGGGCACCGCGCCCAACACTTCGGACAGCTGCGCGCCACGGCCATTGCCGTCGGCGTCCAACGCCAACGTGGTGCTGGCGGCGGGCAGGTCGAAATCGTCCACCGCGTGGACCTTGGCGGCCTGGACCTGCACCCGATCCAGCGTTGCGGTGGGCAACTCGTCGGCCAGCGCCGGCAATGCCAGCATCAGCCCGGAAAACGCCAAAAAACGATTACAAGTACGCATCCGGCCATCATCTCCGATCCACGCAGGCAGCGTCATTGCCCCGCGCGCTGAAGTTCCAGCTGAAACCCTACGGCCACGGGGCTCCAGCCCTGTTACGATGATGCGGTTCTGAGCGCGTTTTTGCTGCATCCCGCGCCGAGCACCCCCACTCCCCGCCACTGATACGAGTATCGCCGTGTCCTTCTTTGCAAACGTGGAACAGGTACCTGGTGACCCGATTCTGGGTCTGACCGAGGCTTACAACGCTGACAGCCGCACCACCAAGGTCAATCTTGGCGTGGGCATCTACTACGACGAGAGCGGCCGCATTCCGCTGCTGCGCGCCGTCAAGCAGATCGAGCAGACGCTGGCCGCCGAGGCCAAACCGCGCGGTTACCTGCCCATCGACGGCCTGCCGGCCTACACCCAGGCCACCCAGAAGCTGGTGTTCGGCGAAGCGTCGGACCTGCTGGCCGCCGGCCGCGTCGCGACCTCGCAGACCGTTGGTGGCAGCGGTGCGCTGCGCGTCGGTGCCGACCTGCTGAAGCGCCTGCTGCCGCACGCCACCATCGCCATCAGCAACCCAAGCTGGGAAAACCACCGCGCTGTGTTCGGTGCCGCCGGTTTCGACGTGGTCGATTACACCTATTACGACAACGCCGCGCACGGCCTGGACTTCGCCGGCATGCTGGCCGACCTGCAGAAGCTGCAGCCGGGCACCGTGGTGCTGCTGCACGCCTGCTGCCACAACCCGACCGGTGCCGACCTGAGCACCGAGCAGTGGAAGCAGGTTGCCGCGTTGATGAAGGACCGCCAACTGTTCCCCTTCATCGACATGGCCTACCAGGGCTTCGACAAGGGCATCACCGAGGACGGTCAGGCCGTGCGCATCGTCGCCGATGCCGGCATCGACAGCTTCATCGTCGCCAACTCGTACTCCAAGTCGTTCTCGCTGTACGGCGAGCGCGTCGGTGCGCTGTCGGTGGTGGGCCCGGACGCGACCTCGACCAAGGCCGTGCAGTCGCAGGTCAAGCGCATCATCCGCACCATCTACTCCAGCCCGTCCACCCACGGCGCCGCGCTTGTCGCCGGCGTGTTGAACAGTGGCGAGCTGCGTGGCGTGTGGGAAGCCGAGCTGACCGAAATGCGCGAGCGCATCCACGCCCTGCGTGCCGGCATGGTGCAGAAGCTGGCCGCCCTTGGCGCGCCGGAATTCGGCTTCATCCAGCAGCAGGCCGGCATGTTCTCCTACTCGGGCCTGAGCAAGGCGCAGGTAGACAAGCTGCGTGACGACTACGGCATCTACGCCGTCGGCACCGGCCGCATCTGCGTTGCCGCGCTGAGCCAGAACAACCTGGACTACGTCGCAAAGGCGGTTTACGACGTCAGCCGCGGCTGATGCATCTTTGCTGCTGATGTAATGAAAAGCCCGGGGAAACCCGGGCTTTTTTGTGGCTTGAGGGTTGTGGATAAGGTTGTGGAATAAAGGCTTTGGAGCTTTAAAGCACCCCTCCCCAACCCTCCCCTTGCCTACGGCAAAGGGAGGGGGCAATAGCTGCAGCCCTCACCATTTCGCGAACTGCAGCTTAGCCCCCTCCCTTGCGCGAAACGCAGGGGAGGGTTGGGGAGGGGTGCCGGTTGCTCCAGCTCTTGCCGTTGCCATTACCCCAAAGCCTTATCCACAAGCCCCTGTGGATATCCCGCAGCTACCCCGGCACCCCCCAGGTCACCACCACCGCAGCTGCGACCATCGCCCCAAGCCCAATCGCCACGCCAGCGCCATAGCGCCCGCCACCACTGGCGAACGCGAGCACCGACTTGGCCAATGACGCCGAGGCCAACAGCGCCACCACACCCCAGCGCGCCTGTGCCAACTCCAGGCCACCAGAAGCCGTAAGCCCGGCAATACTCGCCGCCGCCGCGTGCAGTTCACCCAAGGCGGCAATGGTCGCCCCGGCCAAGGCACCGGCCTGCCCGAACAACTGCCGCAGCCCTTCGGACAGCAACAGCACCACCGCAATCACCAGTGCGATCAGCAGGGCATGCTTCAGCTGGAAGGCCTTGCTGGCCGGCCCCTGCGGCACCGCTTCATCGGCCACATGGCGCAGCCCCAGCGCCGAGCACAACAACAGAACCAGGCACGCTGCCGCCAATGGCCAAGCCGTAGCCTTCAACAACGTCGCCGAACTCGTACCGATAACCGCAGCAAACAACAGCAACGAGGCCAGATTCGCCAACAGCGCGGCCGCCACCGACGGCATCACCAGGGCCGGCGCGGCGCGGCTGCTGCGGCCAAACCCGGCCACTGCCGCAGTCGAGGAGGCAAAGCCGGAAAAGAACCCGGCTACAGGCAGACCCCAGCGCGCGCCCACCGCCCTCAGCGCGATATGGCCGAGCATGCCCACACCCATCACCAGCACCACGATCTGCCACAGCTTGGACGGCACCAGCACGCCCCAGGGATCAACCGCGCTGTCCGGCAGCATCGGCAGCACCACCAGCGCACAGGCGGCCAGCAACAGGGCGTCACGCACCTCCTGATCGCTGATCACCTCCCGGCTCAGCCGCGCCAATGGCGCCTTGGCCCACAGCAGGATCGCCACCACCACACCCAGCGCCGCGGCCAGCGCCTGCTGCTGCATGCCCAGCGCACCCAGCAACACAGTTATCAACAGGGCGATCTCGCCGGTCAGGCCCGGATCTTCGCGCGAGGTGACGCGATAGCTGGTCCAGGCCAGCGCCGCCACCGCCAGCAGTGCGACCACGAATACCGCCTGGCCCAGCATCAGCGCTGCCGCACCCATCAAGGCCGACAGCGCATGCGTGCGAACCCCGGCCTGCAGGCTCTTGCGCCCGCCGTGCTGACGCTCGCGCACCGCGCCGATCAGCAGGCCGATGCCCAGGGCGGTCAACAAACCATGTGTGGCCTGGTTCCAATCCATCGTGTTCTCCAGCAAGGCCCTGAATGGTACGAGGCCTGTGGATAAAACCAATACCCACGGACTTATCCACATCTCATTCCAATCTGGAGTTATCCCCAAACGTTTGTGGATAACCCGGATGCGCCCGCCATGGCGGGCTTTTCATCGCCGGAACCAGTACACGCCGCCCTGGCCGGCAGGCGCTGTCCAGATTTGTCCACAGGGAGACAAAATCTGGCTGCGACTCGCTAAAAGTGGAGCCAGCCGCGACAATAGCGCCCCTTTCGTCTGAAGGTAGTTGCCGTCCATGTCCCGTACGTCGCTGACCCGTTTCCTGATCGAAGAACAGCATGCCAAGCGCATCAACGCCGACCTGCGCCAGCTGGTGGCCGTGGTTGCCCGTGCCTGCACCAGCATCTCGATCGCTGTCAGCAAGGGCGCCCTGGGCGGCGTGCTTGGCGATGCCGGCACCGGCAACGTGCAGGGTGAGGCGCAGAAGAAGCTGGACGTGATCTCCAACGAGATCCTGCTCGAAGCCAATGCCTGGGGTGGCCACCTGGCCGCCTGCGCCTCCGAGGAAATGGACCACAGCCAGCCAGTGCCGTCGGAATACCCGCTGGGCGACTTCCTGCTGCTGTTCGATCCGCTGGATGGCAGCTCCAACATCGATGTGAACGTCTCGGTCGGCACCATCTTCTCGGTGCTGCGCTCGCCCAAGGGTGTGGATAAGCCGGGCGACGAGCACTTCCTGCAGCCGGGCACCCAGCAGGTCGCCGCCGGTTACTGCATCTACGGGCCCAGCACCATGCTGGTCCTGACCGTGGGCCATGGCACCCACGCCTTCACCCTGGACCGCGAAACCGGCGAGTTCGTGCTGACCCAGCGCGGCATGCAGGTACCGGCGGACACCAAGGAGTTCGCCATCAACATGTCCAACCAGCGCCACTGGGAAGCGCCAATGCAGGGCTACGTGGCTGACCTGCTGGCCGGCAAGGACGGCGTGCGCGGCAAGGACTTCAACATGCGCTGGATCGCCTCGATGGTGGCCGACGTGCATCGCATCCTGACCCGCGGCGGCATCTTCATCTACCCATGGGACAAGAAGGACCCGTCCAAGGCCGGCAAGCTGCGCCTGATGTACGAGGCCAACCCGATGTCGCTGCTGGTGGAGCAGGCCGGCGGTGCCGCTACCAACGGCCGCGAGCGCATCCTCGACATCGCCCCGACCCAGCTGCACCAGCGCGTACCGGTATTCCTCGGCTCGAAGAACGAAGTGGCCGAAGCCACCCGCTACCACCGCGAACACGACCTGCAGGGCTGACCGTCTGCTCCCTCCCTTTGGCCGCAGGCCAAGGGGAGGGGTGGCTTTTGAGGCCTTTCAAGCCATATCGGGAAAGCGGCACTACCGATAACCCTCCTGTAGTGCCGAGCCATGCTCGGCAAGGGCATTACCGGTACAGCCCCTCTGCCGAGCATGGCTTGGCAC
>NZ_JASCOR010000059.1 GCF_029959445.1 Stenotrophomonas sp. PS02298
CTTCCCCGCAACCACCGGCTTGGGGGAGCGGCGCCAGCCGCGATGCTGATGGTTCGCCAGATCACAGACCAATTGGTGGCTCCCACCGGGCCGGCTTCGCGGCTGACGCCGCTCCTACAAGAACAGCCAGATCGCAGGCCAATTGGTGGTTCCCAATGTGCCGGCTTCGCGGCTGACGCCGCTCCCACAGCGTTCCTGCTGGTTGATGCGACGCTGGGAACACCCCTGCCGAGCATGGCTCGGCACTACAACATAAGGTCAACCGATGCCGCGATGGAACGTTCATCACCTGCACGGGTCTGTATGCGTGGCCCATCGGTCATGCCTCCATGACAACAGGCGCGGCGGTATCCTCTGCGCCTTGTTTGCCCTCCCCTATCGGTTCCTCAGGAGTTTTCGCATGTCGCGTTTCTGGAAGATCGTACTGCTGGTCATTGCAGTGCTGCTGGTGGCCGGTATCGGCTATCGGGTGATGGGGGGCGGCAAGCAGAAGGCCGGTGCGGCGCAGGCAGGCATGAGCCAGGGCGGCCAGGGTGAGCAGGACAAGGACCCGGTGCCGGTGACCGCGGTCAGTGCCGAGAAGAAGGACGTGCCGGTCTACCTGACCGCGCAAGGCACGGTGACCGCGTTCAATACCGTCACCGTCAGCCCGCAGGTCGGCGGCCAGCTGCTCAGCGTCAACTTCCGCGAAGGCCAGGCAGTCAAGAAGGGCGAGCTGCTGGCGCAGATCGACCCGCGCACCTTCCAGGCCCAGTACGACCAGGCCGTCGCCAGCAAGCGCCAGAACGAAGCCCTGCTGGCTACCGCACAGTCCAACTATGCACGCTCCAACTCACCGGAATACCGCCAGTTCGTCGCCCAGACCGACCTGACCACGCTGCGCAACCAGGTGACCCAATACCAGGCCGCCGTCGCCGCCTCGCAGGCCTCGGCAGCACAGGCCAAGGTGCAGCTGGATTACACCCGCATCACCTCGCCGATCAACGGTATCGCCGGTATCCGTGCGGTTGACCCGGGCAATGTGGTCAGCGCCGGCAGCCAGATCGTCACCGTCACCCAGCTGCAGCCGGCCTATGTGCTGTTCAACCTGCCCGAGCAGCAGCTCGATGCAGTGCGCAGCGCACAGGCCGCAGGCCCGCTGCAGACCGCCACCCTGGACCGCGAAGGCGGCAGCGTGGTCAATGCCGACGGCGTGCTGCAGGTGGTGGACAACCAGATCAGCAGCAGCAGCGGCACCTTCCGCCTGCGCGCACAGTTCCCCAATGCCAACGATGCATTGTGGCCGGGCCAGTTCGTCAACGTGCAGATGAAGCTCAACGTGCTGCCCGGCGCGATCGTGGTGCCGGCCGAAGCGGTGCAGCGCAGCAGCACCAGCGATTTCGTCTACCTGGTCAAGCCCGACAACACCGTCACCCTGCGTGAGGTGGTGCAGGGCGGTCAGGTCGATGACAGCCACGTGGTGATCAGCACGGGCCTGCAGGCTGGCGACAAGGTCGTCACCGAAGGCCAGTTCCGTTTGAAGGAAGGCAGCAAGGTCAATGCACTGGCACCCGGGCAGGCACCGCCGACGCCGACTGAAGAACAGCTCAAGGCGGCCAGCCAGAAGGGCAACCGTGGTGGACGGGGTGGCCCGCCGCGCTGAGGCGCTGGCCGGCACCCGCCTCTCCTCCCCCGCACCAGGAACCGACCGTGGGCTTTTCGACTATCTTCATCCGGCGCCCGATCGCCACCTCCCTGTTGATGATCGGGCTGATGCTGCTGGGCATCCTCGGTTACCAGCGCCTGCCGGTTGCGGCCCTGCCCGAGATCGAAGCGCCCAGTCTGGTGGTGACCACCCAGTACCCGGGCGCCAGCGCGCAGACCATGGCCTCGCTGGTGACCACGCCGCTGGAGCGGCAGCTGGGGCAGATTTCCGGGCTGGACATGATGACCTCCGATTCGTCGGCAGGCCTGTCCAGCATCGTGCTGCAGTTCTCGATGGAACGCGACCTGGATACCGCCGCGCAGGACGTGCAGGCAGCGATCCGCCAGGCCACCCTGCCCAGCTCGCTGCCCTATCAGCCGGTCTACAACCGGGTGAATCCGGCCGACGCACCGATCCTGACCCTGAAGCTGGCCTCGGACACGCGACCGCTGCGTGAGGTCAACGATCTGGCCGACTCCATCCTCGCCCAACGCCTGTCGCAGACCGATGGTGTCGGCCTGGTCTCCATCGCCGGCAATGTGCGGCCGGCGGTGCGCATCCAGGTCAACCCGGCACAGCTGTCCAACATGGGCATGACCCTGGAAGACCTGCGCAGTGCGCTGACCCAGGCCAACGTCAACGCGCCCAAGGGCTCGCTCAACGGCAAGACGCAGAGCTATACGCTGTCCACCAACGACCAGCTCAGCGACGCGGCCGACTACAACGACATCATCATCCGCTACCAGAACGGTGCGCCGGTGCGCCTGCGGGATGTCGCCAAGGTGGTCGATGGCGTCGAGAACGACCAGCTCGCCGCCTGGGCCGATGGCAAGCCGGCGGTGCTGCTGGAAGTACGCCGCCAGCCCGGTGCCAACATCGTCAAGACGGTGGAGAACATCCGCCAGATCCTGCCCAACCTGCAGGGCATGCTGCCGGCCGATGTGAAGCTCGATGTGTTCTCCGACCGCACGGTGACCATCCGCGCCTCGGTGCATGACGTGCAGTTCACCTTGATCCTCACCATCTGCCTGGTGGTGGCGGTGATCTTCGTATTCCTGCGCCGGCTATGGGCGACGGTGATCCCGTCGGTGGCGGTGCCGCTGTCCCTGCTGGGCACGTTCGGGGTGATGGCCTTCGCCGGCATGTCGCTGGACAACCTGTCGCTGATGGCGCTGACCGTGGCCACCGGCTTCGTGGTCGATGATGCGATCGTGATGATCGAAAACATCGTGCGCTACATCGAGAAGGGCAAGGACGGCCAGGAAGCGGCGGAGATCGGCTCCAGGGAGATCGGCTTCACCGTGTTGTCGCTGACGGTCTCGCTGATCGCGGTGTTCCTGCCGCTGATCCTGATGCCGGGCGTCACTGGTCGTTTGTTCCACGAGTTCGCCTGGGTGTTGTCGATTGCGGTCGCGATCTCGATGGTGATCTCGCTGACGCTGACGCCGATGATGTGCGCCTACCTGCTCAAGCCCGATGCGCTGCCGGAAGGCGACGACGCGCATGAGCGGACCGCGGCTGAAGGCAAGGTCACCGCCTGGTCGCGCCTGGTCGGCGTCTACGAGCGCACGCTGGACTGGGTGCTGCACCACCAGCCGCTGACCCTGGGCATCGCCCTGGCCTCGGTTGCGTTGACCGTAGTGCTGTACATGGTGATCCCCAAGGGCCTGCTGCCCGACCAGGACACCGGCATGGTCACCGGCGTGGTCATCGCCGACCAGAACGTCGCCTTCGAGCAGATGCAGCAGCGCACGCAGGCCGTGGCCGCCGCGCTGCAGAGTGATGAGGCTGTGACCGGCGTCGCCGCCTACATCGGCGCCGGCAGCATGAATCCCACCCTCAACCAGGGCCAGCTGAGCATCGTGCTCAAGGACCGTGGCGATCGCGATGGGCTGGATGTGATCCTGCCGCGCCTGCAGGCCGCCGCCGCGCATATCCCCGGCATCGCGCTGTACCTGAAGCCGGTACAGGACGTGACCCTGGATACGCGCGTGGCCGCCACCGCCTACCAGTTCTCGCTGTCGGACATGGACAGCGCCGAGCTGGCCAAGCAGACCGAGCGCGTCACCGATGCATTGCGCCGGCTGCCGGAACTGGCCGACGTCGACGACAACCTGGCCAACCATGGCCGCGCGCTGCATGTGGAAGTGGACCGCGACAAGGCCAGCCGCTACGGCGTGCCGATGCAGACCATCGACGACACGCTGTATGACGCCTACGGCCAGCGCCAGATCTCGACCATCTTTACCCAGCTCAACCAGTACCGCGTGGTGCTGGAAGTGGCGCCGGAGTTCCGCACCAGCGATGCGCTGATGAACCAGCTGGCGATCGGCAGCAATGGCAGTGGCACGCTCAGCGGCAGCAATGCCACCACCCTGGGCCAGGTGACCTCGAGCAACTCGTCCACCGCCACCGGTATCGGCAGTGCCAATACCGGCATCGCGCTGGGCGCAGGCGGCAGCATCCCGCTGTCGGCGATTGCCAGCGCCAAGCCCGGCACCGCACCGCTGATCGTCAGCCACCAGCAGCAGCTGCCGTCGGCGACGATCTCGTTCAACCTGGCACCGGGTTACTCCTTGTCCGAAGGCGTGGATGCGATCAACAAGGCGGTAGCCGAGTTGGAGCTGCCGCAGCAGATGCAGGCGCAGTTCGTCGGTACCGCGGCCGAGTTCTCCAGCAGCCAGACCGACGTGATCCTGTTGCTGCTGGCCGCCATCGCGGTGATCTACATCGTGCTCGGCGTGCTGTACGAGAGCTGGATCCATCCGCTGACCATCATCTCGACCCTGCCGCCGGCCGGCGTCGGCGCATTGCTGGCCTTGTACCTGTGCGGCATGAGCCTGTCGGTGGACGGCATCGTCGGCATCGTGCTGCTGATCGGCATCGTCAAGAAGAACGCGATCATGATGATCGACTTCGCGCTGGACGCGCAGCGCTCCGGCGCCAACGCCTATGACGCGATCCGCCGCGCCTGCCTGCTGCGTTTCCGCCCGATCATGATGACCACCGCCGCGGCCATGCTCGGCGCCCTGCCGCTGGCACTGGGCACCGGTATCGGTTCGGAGCTGCGGCGCCCGCTGGGTGTGGCCATCGTCGGCGGCCTGCTGCTGTCGCAGCTGGTCACGCTGTACACCACGCCGGTGATCTACCTGTACTTCGAGCGTCTGTCCGAGTGGGCGGCCAAGCGCCGCGAACAACGCGCCGCTGCACGCCTGCAGACGGCACGGTAAGCGCGGATGAACATCTCCGCGCCTTTCATCTCGCGCCCGATCGGCATCACCCTGCTGGCGATCGGCCTGTTCTTCGCCGGGCTGGTCTGCTACCTGCGGCTGGGCGTTGCCGCCCTGCCCAACCTCGCCATCCCGGTGATCTTCGTGCAGGCCTCCAATACCGGTGCCGACGCCAACACCATGGCGGCCACGGTCACCGCGCCCTTGGAGCGGCACCTGGGCCAGGTGCCGGGCATCGACACCATGCGCTCCAGCAGCAGCGATGGCCGCAGCATGGTGTTCCTGATGTTCAACACCAGCCGCAACATCGATTCGGCTGCACAGGACGTGCAGGCTGCGATCAATGCGGCCATGGCCGACCTGCCGGCCGGCATCAATACGCCGACGTACCAGAAGGCCAACCCCAACGACGATCCAGTGATCGCCTTGGCACTGACCTCGGATACACAGTCGGTGGCCGAGCTGTACAACACCGCCGACTCACTGCTGGCGCAGCGCCTGCGCCAGCTGCCCGGTGTCTCGCAGGTGGATATCGCCGGTGCTTCCACGCCGGCGGTGCGCGTGGACCTCAACCTGCGTGCAATGACTGCGCTGGGCCTGAGCCCGGATGACCTGCGCAATGCGATGCGCGCAGCCAACGTCGCCTCACCGCTGGGCTTCCTCAGCGACGGCAGCAGCCAGACCGCGATCATCCTCAACGACCAGATCCGCAAGGCCTCGGATTTCGCCAACGTCGCCATCTCCACCCATGACGGCGCAGTCGTCCGGCTGAAGGATGTGGCCACGGTTTACGACGGCCAACAGGATGCTTATCAAGCGGCCTGGTTCAACGGCAAGCGCGGCGTGCTGATGTATGTCTACCTGCGCAGCGGTGACAACCTGGTCGCCACGGTTGATCGGGTAAAGGCGGCCATTCCCTCGCTCACCGGTTATCTGGATGCCGGCAGCACGCTGACCCCATACTTCGACCGCACGCCGACCATCCGCGCTTCGCTGGCCGAAGTACAGATCACCTTGATGATCAGCCTGCTGATGGTAATCCTGACCATGGCGCTGTTCCTGCGCAGGCTGGCGCCGACGCTGATCGCTGCAGTGACCGTCCCGCTGTCGCTGGCCGGTGCCGCGCTGGTGATGTATGCGCTGGACTTCACCCTCAACAACCTCACCCTACTGGCGCTGGTGATTGCCATTGGCTTCGTCGTCGACGATGCCATTGTGGTGATCGAGAACGTCATGCGCCATCTCGACGAGGGCATGCCGCGACGTGAAGCAGCGATGGCCGGCGCGCGCGAGATCGGCTTCACCATCGTCTCGATCACCGCCTCGCTGATCGCGGTGTTCCTGCCGATCATCTTCGCCCAGGGCATGATCGGCGCGTTCTTCCGCGAGTTCACCCTCACCCTGGTTGCGGCCATCCTGGTCTCGGCGGTGGTCTCGCTGACCCTGACCCCGGCACTGTGCGCACGCTTCCTGCATCCACATGCCGAAGGCGCACGCGACACCCGCACCAACCGCCTGCTGGACCGCGTGCATGAAGGCATGCTCAAGGTCTATACGGTCGCGCTGGACTTCTCCCTGCGCCACGCCTTGCTGCTGTCACTGACGCCATTGCTGCTGATCGTGGCCACGTTCTATCTGGCCGGCTCGGTCAGCAAGGGCCAGTTCCCCGAACAGGACACCGGCCTGATCTGGGGCCGCGCCAGCTCCAGTGCCACCGTCTCGTTCCAGGAAATGGCCGAACGCCAGCGCCGGCTCAGCGATACCTTCCTGGCCGACCCCGCGGTGAAGATGGTGGGCTCGCGACTGGGCTCCAGCCGCCAGGGCAGCAGCGCACAGTTCAACATCGAGCTGCATACCGAGAAGGAAGGCCGCAAGGAGCCCACCAATGTGGTGGTCAGCCGACTCAGCGCAAAAGCCGCGCAGTTCCCGGATCTGGATGTGCGTCTGCGCGCGATCCAGGACCTTCCCTCCGACGGCGGCGGTGGCGGTTCACAGGGCGCGCAGAACCGCGTGACCCTGCAGGGCAACGACGCCGAACAGCTGGCCGAATGGCTGCCCAAGCTGGTGACCGCGTTGAAGCAACATCCGCAGCTGCGTGATGTCGGCTCGGACGTGGACAAAGGCGGCTTGATGCAGAAGATCGTCATCGACCGCGAAAAAGCCTCGCGTCTTGGCGTGACCATCGGCGCCATCGACGGTGCGCTATATGGCGCTTTCGGCCAACGCCAGATCTCCACCATCTACGCCGACCTCAACCAGTATGGGGTTGTGGTCAATGCGCTGCCCAGCCAGACCGGCAGCCCGGCCGCGATTGAAGACCTGTACGTGCCATCCAAGAGCGGACAGATGATTCCGCTGACCGCCATCGCCCATCAGGAAGCCGGCCTGGCCCCGTCGCAGGTCACCCACCAGAACCAGTACACGGTGATGGACCTGAGCTACAACCTTGCCCCCGGTGTAAGCAGCGGCGAAGGCGACGCTATCGTCAAATCGGTGATCGAAGGCCTGCGCATGCCCGGCGATATCCGCCAGGCCGCGCCCGGAGGTTTCCGCCAGGCCATGGACCCGGTGGCGATGCTGATGCTGATCATCGCTGCCATCGCCACGGTCTACATCGTGCTCGGCATGCTCTACGAGAACCTGGTGCATCCGGTGACGATCCTGTCCACCTTGCCAGCAGCAGGCATGGGTGCCTTGCTGGCCTTGTGGGTCACCAATACCGATCTGTCGATCATCTCGATGATCGCGCTGGTGTTGCTGATCGGCATCGTCAAGAAGAACGCGATCATGATGATCGACTTCGCCCTGGTCGCGCAGCGCGTGCACGGCAAGTCGCCGGCCGAAGCAGTGCGCGAAGCCAGCATCGTGCGCTTCCGCCCGATCATGATGACCACGATGGTCGCCATTCTTGCGGCACTACCGCTGGCGATTGGCCTGGGTGAAGGCTCCGAGCTGCGCCGCCCGCTGGGCATCGCGATGATCGGCGGCCTGCTGATCTCACAGAGCCTGACCCTGCTCAGCACCCCGGCGCTGTATGTGATCTTCTCCTGCCTGCAGCAGCATTGGCGCAACTGGCGCGCACGCAGCAAGGAACGCAAGCGCCTGCGCAAGCTCGCACGCGCGTGATGCCCCCTCCCTTGCGCACAGCGCAGGGGGTGAAGAAGGTCTGCTTGCGCGGCACTGCCGCGCGACCTGATGAACGACCGAAGGCTACGCCTTCGGGCCGGACGGGTTGGGGAGGGGTGCTCTGGCTCTGGCTCTGGCTTTGGCTGTTGCTTTGGCTTTGGCTGTTGCTTTGGCTGTTGCTTTGGCTGTTGCTTTGGCTGTTGTTTTGGCTTTGGCTTTGGCTTTGGCTGTTGTTTTGGCTTTGGCTTTGGCTTTGGCTGTTGCTTTAGCCCTTCTCCCGCCTGCGGGAGAAGGGTTGGGATGAGGGGAGCTTTGGCTTTGGCTTTTTTGCGCACAGCGATCTAAGCGAAAAAAGCGACAGAAATAGCGCAGAAGCTCCCCCTCCCCAACCCTCCCCTGCACTGCGTGCAAGGGAGGGAGCAAGGCACAAAGCAGGGAGCAAAGCGCAAAGCTGGCCCTCCGCAGCCAGTTCTGCCACCGTATAGCAGCACCACGCTCCCGTCATACACGACTGGTATCGCAATGCCCCTATTCAAGTTCACCCGCCACGGCGGGCTAGCGCGCGGCAGCCAGCCGCACTCTCCCCTGCCCTGGATCGCATTGATCGCGCTGATCCTCGGCGCAGTCTCACTCGGCTTTGCCTGGCTTGCCGGCTGGATTGGCCGTGATCGCCTGACCGCGCAGAACTTCACCGACGCCATCGAAGCCACCGGCGCAAACCATCCCGGCTTTCGTCGCGCCCACAGCAAGGGCGTATGCGTAAACGGCTGGTTCGAACCAAATGCACAGGCACCACAACTGTCCCACGCCCGCGTCTTCGAACAGGCGCGTGTGCCGGTACTCGGACGGCTGTCGATAGGGGGCGGCAACCCGCATGGTGCCGACAACAATGCACGCGTGCGCAGTATCGCCCTGCAGCTGAGCAGCGATGACGGCCAGCAATGGCGCATGGCCATGAACAGCTTCCCGTTCCTTGCCGTCGCGACACCGGAGGCCTTCTACGAGCAGACCCGCGCACAGATTCCTGATCCCGCCACCGGCAAGCCGGAGCCGGCCAGGCTGGCGGCGATCCAGGAGAAATATCCCAGCGCCCGCGCGTTCACCCAATGGGCCAAGACCGCACCGTGGACCGACAGCTGGGCCAGCACCGAGTTCAACAGCGTCAACAGTTTCTGGTTCACCAATGCGCAGGGGCAGCGCCGAGCTGTACGTTGGCGCTGGCAACCACAGGCCACGCCGCGTGAGCTGGATGCCGCAACCCGCGAACAGGCCGGCGTGGATTTCCTCAGCCAGGATCTTCAGCAGCGGCTCGCACAGGGCCCGGTCCGCTGGAATCTGGTGGTGACCCTGGCCAGCACGCAGGACGCGATCAATGACCCGTCCGTGCCGTGGCCGGCCGAACGCGAGCAAGTAACCGCGGGCGTGCTCACCATCGAGCGGATGCAGCCGCAGGAACAAGGCAGCTGCAATGACCTCAACTTCGACCCGCTGATCCTGCCCGAGGGCGTCGAAGGCAGCGATGATCCCATCCTCGCCGCCCGCTCAGCGGTGTACTCGCAATCCTTCAATCGCCGCGAGCGCGAGCGCGCCACTGGCGAAGCCGCACGTGACAACGCGCAGGTGCAGCCATGAACAGCAATGGCCACTTCAACCTGCTGGCGCGCGTGCTGCACTGGAGCATGGCGCTGCTGATCCTGGCGATGCTGTTCGTCGGCGTGACCATGGTTGCCTCGGTGCACCTGCGGCCGGGGTTGATAAACCTGCACCGACCTCTCGGCATCCTGATCCTGCTACTGGCCGTGCTGCGCCTGTACAACCGCCTGCGCCACCGGCCACCGCCGCTGCCTGCCGACCTGCCGGCATGGCAGGCGTGGGCCGCCACCGCATCGCATTGGCTGTTGTATGCATTGATGTTGGCGATGCCGCTGATCGGCTGGGCCATGTTGTCGGCGGGCGGCTATCCCATCGTGCTATGGGGCGGCGTGCAGCTGCCGGCCATCGTGCCGCATACGCCATCGCTGTATGCCTTGCTTCGCAATGCCCACAGCCTGCTCGCCTACCTGCTGTTCGCCACGGTGCTGGTGCATGTGGGCGCGGCCTTGTTCCATGCCTGGGTGCGCCGCGATGGCGTGTTCCAGGCAATGGCGCGCGGCCCACGCCGCTAAAGCACTCACCGCGCTGGCGGCTTGCCCTCGCCCTTGCCGGTAGCGGCCCAGTAGATGCCACCGTACAGGTGCTCCAGGTAGCGCGGATCGTTATAGGCCTCGGCCTGATGTCCCAGCGCGGTGGCAAATACGCGACCACCTTCGAACCGGTGATACCACGCCACCGGATGATCCCTGCCCATGCCCTTGGCAACCTGGCCCGGCCAGATCAAGGTCGGATCGTAGCTACGCTCATCAACCGCCAGCAGCGTGACCAGGTCATCGCTGTACGGGGGATCGTACTCGTACCACTCGTCGCTCCACATCCAGCGCTGCGGCAGACCCGCGGTCGCTGGAAAATCACGGTTGACCACATCGACCATGGCGGTCTGCAGATAGGGATGGGTACGGAACGAGCGGCCAATCATGCGGTCGTACCACTCCCACTCACCGCGCTGTATCGCGAACGCCTTGTGCACCGCGACCACGCCACCGCCATTGCGCACGTACTGCTGGAATTTCTCGCGCTGCGCGGGCAATAGGTCGGTGGCCGGTGTGTTGAGCAACACGATGGCGTCGTACTGCGCCAGATCCTGATCGAAGGCACTGGTGTTCCAGGCCCAGGTCAGCGCGAAGTAGTGCTGTCGCGCGAGCGCCTCGAACTGCGGCTTGGCCACCGGGATGTAGTCATGGTGGTACTGGTTGGGGATTGCAGCGACCAGTACCTTGAACTGCTGCGCCCATGCAGGGCTGCTGATACCCAGCAATACCGCCAATATCCAGCATCTACCTCGCATGCCCAGCTCCTGCCCGTGATTGCAGCGAGCATAGTGTGCCGTCGACGCGGCAACGGCCGCGTTGCTGAAATTTCATAGCTCATGCGGATAAAGGCATACCACAACGCCCTTGTAGGAGCGGCATAAGCCGCGAAGCACGCACTGCGACCGCTGCGGTGAGGTTGGGGCTGCTTGGTAGGCCCCTGCCGAGCATGGCTCGGCACTACATTGGTTGGGCTTGCCTGGGAGGCTCCTGCCGAGCATGGCTCGGCACTACGGTGGGCTACAGCCAGCCCTTCTGGCGCGCAATGCGGTGGGCTTCGATGCGGTTGGCCACGCCGAGCTTTCCAATGCACTCGGACAGATAGTTACGCACGGTGCCGTGCGACAGCCCCAGCTGCTCGGCGATCTCATTGGCCGAGCGGCCTTCGCCGGCGAGTCGTAGCACCTGCCGTTCGCGATCATTCAGCGGGTCTGCCTCGGACCAGGCCTCTACCGCCAGTTGCGGGTCGATCGCACGCCCGCCGCGCTGCACCTGACGCAATGCATCAGCCAGCTTCTCGGCCGGCGCATCCTTGAGCAGATAGCCCTGCACGCCTGCGTCCAATGCGCGGCGCAGGAAGCCGCTGCGGGCAAACGTGGTGACGATCACCACCTTGATCGGCAACTGCTGGCGCTGCACCCGTTGTGCCAACTCCAGCCCGGTCAGCAGTGGCATTTCAATGTCGGTGACCAATACATCCGGCTTCAAGCGCTGCAGTTCGCGCCAGGCGATTTCGCCGTCGGCTGCCGTGCCTATCACTTCGATGTCTGATTCCAGGTTGAGCAGTGCCGACAGCGCTCCGCGCACCATCGCCTGGTCCTCGGCCAACAGGATGCGGATCATGCGCGTGCCCCCTGCGCCGGCAGACTTCCTGCGTCGGCCTGCGGCACGCCAGTGACCAACGTCGACGGCCTGTCCTGCGCCTGCACCGGGACCCGGATCTTCAAGCGCGTGCCCTGGCCCTTCGGCGATTCGATCTGCAGTTCACCGCCCAATGCCAATACCCGCTCGCGCATTCCGGCCAAACCATTGCCGTTGGCTGAAACACCACCGCGACCGTCGTCCACTACTTCCATCTGCACCGCCTCCGGCGAAACGTCGATGCTGATCAGTGCCTCATTGGCCTGGGCATGGCGAGCGATATTGGTCGCGGCCTCGCGCAACACCATCGACAAGCCAGCCTCGATCCACGCAGGCATCGCCGGTGGCGGCGAATAACGCAGGTGCACGCGCGAAGACTCCAGCAATAGATGGGCCGAAGCCAACTCAGCAGCAAGGTCGGCAGCACGAAAACCAGTAACCGCGCTGCGCACCTGGGCCAGCGCATCGCGCGCGATCTGCTCGGCCTCGGCCAGCTCGCGCTGCGACCGCTGCGGGTCGCGCTCGAACAGCTTGCGTGACAGTTCCATCTTCAGGGTGATCAGCGACAGGGTATGCCCGAGCAGATCATGCAGATCACGACCAATGCGCTCGCGCTCGGCGGTCGCGGCCAGGCGTCGTACTTCCTCATGGGAGAGGCGCAGCGCTGCATCCTTCTCGCTGCTCGTGCGCTCGACGTTGACGATCAATCCAATGATGACCGTCAGCGCCGGGATCCACGCAATCACCTGCCACGGGTAGCCAATCCACCATGCCAGCGACAGGAACGCAAGGTTCAACAGCACCAGCTCGAACATGTACTGGCGTGTGCTGATGCAACGGTTGGTCCGCAACATCACGCAACCGAACACGAAGTAGTTCATGCCGGAGGGGTAGATCGGCAGCAGCGCCATCGACAGCACGATCATCGCCAGCGCGAAGATCGGCGCGTGCCGCCGCGCGCTTGTCAGCGTCAACATGTAGAACACGATGAACAGCGGGAACGACCACAGGGTGATCAACGCCCAGCGCAGGGTGTAGCCCGCGCCGAACATCGGCGTGATGAACACCCAGACCGTCCACAGCAGATGCACGGCATCCACCCACGGCCATTTGCCGAGCTTGATGTTGTCGGCCACCACCGAGTCCGGTGCCGGCTTCAACCACCCAGGGCGCTGCAATCCCATCGACGTTCATCCTGTGCAATGCGGCAATGATGCCATCAGCCGTGGCGGCGCAGACGCCAACCAGCCACCGCCATGATGCCTACCGTGAATACGAGCAGCCACAGCACGTGCGGCCACGCGCTGCCCACCTCGAAGTCCAATGCGCCCTGCGCCAACATGTTCAGATGATGACTCGGCCAGATCACCGCCAGGTCCCGCAACAGCGGCGGCAACACCTTCAACGGAAACCACAGGCCCGACAACACCGCCATCGGCAGGTAGACCAGGTTGATCACCGCGGCTGCACCATTGCCCTTGGCCAGCGTGCCCAGCAACAGGCCCAGTGCGCAAAACGGCAAGGTGCCCAGGGTTGCCACCGCGGTCAGCCGCAGCATCTGTGAGGCATTGAGCTGCACCCCGGCCACGGTGGTGGCCAACAGCTGCAGGATCACCACGATGGCCAGCGCGGTCAGCATCGCCATCACCATCTTGCCGAGCAGGTAGGCCAGCGGTGGCATCGGCATCGCGCGCTTGAGGGTAAGCAGGCCGTTGTCACGTTCCAGTGCCAGCGCGATGCCAAAGCCGAACAGGCCCGGCGCCATCACCCCGAAGGTGACATAGCTGCCGAGCAGGAAGCGGGCGGCCTGGGCCGGCTGCGTGTGGCCGAGCAACACCGCGAACAGCAGATAGAAGACTGCCGGAAACAGCAGGGTCGGCAGCACGAAACCCGGATAGCGCAGATAGCGCAGGCATTCGGCACGGCTCTCCTGCAGATAGGCACCCAGCACTTGGCGGGACGACATCACCGGCAGCATGGATTCGTATTGGCTGTTCATCAGGCTGCCTCACGTTGTATTTGCGCAGCATCGGCTGCAGTCAGATCGGTGAAGGCTTCGCCCAGGCCAGCCGGCTGCACCTCCAGTCCGGATAGCGCAGGGTCTGCCTGCAATAGTTGCCGCACCACGCTTTCGACGCGGTCGCTGCGCAGCTGCAGGTAGTCACCGTCCCGGTTGATCTGCACCACTCCTGGCCAGGACGCCAGCACCGCCGCATCCAAGGTGCTGACACAGCGGATGCTGCGATGGATGACCCGTGCGCGCAGTGCATCCACGCTGCCGTCGCTGACGATACGTCCGCGCAACAGCACGCAGACACGATCGGCCAAGCGCTCGGCCTCCTCCAGATAGTGGGTGGTCAGGACCACCGCGGTGCCTTCGGCGACCAGGGCCCTTACCGTCGCCCACAGCTGCTGCCGGGCCGGCAGGTCGAGGCCAACCGTGGGTTCGTCCAGGAACAGCAGCCGTGGCCGCCCACACACGGCAAGGGCGAACTGAACCCGTCGCTGCTGCCCGCCGGACAGCTTGCCGTAGCGACGCTTCAGCAGGTCCTCGATACCGGCCAGCGCGGCTACATCCGCCAGATCGCGGGGCGCCGGGTAGTAGCTGGCCGACAGTTGGATCAGCTCGGCCACGTTCAAGGTCTCCGGCAACGCGGCGCTCTGCAGCATCACCCCGATGCCACGCCGCGCCGCCAGCTGCTGCGGATCATGACCGAACAGCTGCACCTGCCCGGCATCGGCCCGCAGCAGGCCCAGCAGCAGGCTGATGGCGGTGGTCTTGCCTGCACCATTTGGCCCAAGCAGCGCCAGCACCTGCCCGGCCCGCAGCTCCAGATCAACGCCATCCAGGGCCCGTACTGCACCGTAATGCTTGTGCACGCCTTGCAGGCTTGCCAGTACTTCACCATGTGCCGTCATTGCCGCCGCCTTCTTCAGGGAGTGCCGCAACATTAGGTCGGCGATGTCTGCCTCCCCAGTGAGTCCGATCAGGCAAAGCACATGACAGCCGTCACCTGCGCGCCGGGGCGGGTGCTGCCTATGATGTGCCCATCCCGGTCCATCACTGTCGGCCGCAGCGAATTACGCTAAGTTGCGGTCACATTTCCCCTCTCACGCCGTCCTGCTACCCATGAATGCATCTGCTGAACTGCTGAAGGAACTCCGCATCGACCGCTCCGCCCCGCCACCGCGTGGCCCGGCACCGTCGCGCCGTTGGTTGTGGATCGTGATCGGACTGGTAGTAGCCCTGCTGCTGGTACTCGGTATTGGCGCCATGTTCGGCGGCAAACCGCCGGTGACGGTGCAAACCGCCCCCGTGGTGGCCATGAACCAGGCCGGTGCCGGCAACAGTTCGGTGCTGGACGCCAGCGGCTACGTGGTTGCCCGGCGCATGGCGACCGTCTCGGCCAAGATCACCGGCAAGGTACGCGAGGTGATGATCGAGGAAGGCATGCGGGTCGAAGAAGGCCAGGTGATGGCCACGCTGGACCCGATCGATGCCAACGCGCAACGCAGCCTCAACGCCGCCCAGCTCGATGCCGCCCGCAGCCAGACCGAAGGCCTGCAGGCGCAGCTGCGCCAGGCCGAAGCTGAGGCGGGCCGCCTGCAGTCGCTGGTTGGCCAACAACTGGTCTCACGCTCGCAGTATGACCAGGCCGTGGCCGCACGCGACAGCCTGCGCGCGCAGCTGGCAACTTCACGCCACAACGCCAAGGTCGCGCAGGATGCGCTGGCCATCGCCGACCTGGGCGTGGACAACAACGTGGTACGCGCACCGTTCTCCGGCGTGGTCACGGCCAAGGCCGCGCAGCCCGGCGAGATCGTCTCGCCGCTGTCAGCCGGTGGCGGCTTCACCCGTACTGGCATCGGCACCATCGTCGACATGGAATCACTGGAAGTGGAAGTGGAGGTAGGCGAAGCCTTCATCGGCCGCGTACAGCCGAAGATGCCGGTGGAAATCGTGCTGAATGCCTACCCGGACTGGAAGATTCCGGGCCACGTGATCGCCATCATTCCCACCGCTGACCGCGGCAAGGCGACGGTCAAGGTACGTGTGGCATTGGAAGCAAAGGACCCACGCATCGTGCCGGAGATGGGCGTACGCGTCAGTTTCCTGGAGAAAGCCGCAGCCGCTGGCACTGAAGCACCGAAGGGCGTGCGCGTACCCGCTGCCGCCATCGTCGAGCGCGACGGCAAGCCGGTCGCCTTCGTGGTGCAGGCCGATGACAAGGTGAAACAGCAGGCACTGGAAGTAGGCCAGGTATTGGCCAAGGACAAGCAGGTGCTGTCGGGATTGAATGCCGGACAGACAGTGGTGCTCAGCCCTGCAGCGGAATTGAAGGATGGCGACAAGGTGGCATTAGAAGGCGCCGGGAAGTAAGCGCGGGCTTGTGATCTTTGCTGCGCTGCTGCGAATCACCTGATGCACTGAAGTAGCGCTTTTGCTTTTGCTTTTGCTTCTACCCCCTCCCTTGCGCGAAGCGCAGGGGAGGGTTGGGGAGGGGTGCTTTGGCTTGAGAAGCCAAGTAAAGCAAAGCCACCGCAGAAGCCTGAAGCAGAGCAAAAGCTGCCCTCACCCCTACCCCTCTCCCGCAGGCGGGAGAGGGGAAAGCAACAACAGCAAAGGCCAAAGCCAAAGCCAAAGCCAAAGCCGAAGCCCCCATCCCTGGCCCTCCCCCTTGCCCTCGGCAAAGGGAGGGGACCAGAAGCAAAGCGAAGCATTCCGGCGTACGACCTCATTCATCAAACATCACCGCGTCACTGCTGAGGATCATCCATGAGCACCCTCGTCTCCCTGCGCAACATCACCAAGACCTACCAGCGTGGCCCGGAAAAAGTGCAGGTCCTGCACGGCATCAACCTGGACATCGACCGTGGCGACTTCGTCGCGCTGATGGGCCCCTCCGGTTCCGGCAAGACCACCTTGCTCAACCTGATCGGTGGCCTGGATACCCCAAGCGGTGGCGAGATCAACATCGAAGACCAACGCATCGACCAGCTCAGCGCCGGCCAGCTCTCCACCTGGCGCAGCCACCACGTTGGCTTCGTGTTCCAGTTCTACAACCTGATGCCCATGCTCAGCGCGCAGAAGAACGTCGAGCTGCCGCTGCTGCTGACCAACCTCAGCGCCAGCGACCGCAAGCGCCGCGCGCAGATCGCCTTGACCCTGGTCGGCCTGGCGGATCGCCGCGATCACCGGCCCAACGAGCTCTCCGGCGGCCAGCAACAGCGCGTGGCCATCGCCCGCGCCATCGTCTCCGATCCCACTTTCCTGATCTGCGACGAGCCCACCGGCGACCTCGACCGCCAGAGCGCGGAGGAAGTGCTGGGCCTGCTGCAGCTGCTCAATCGCGAACACGGCAAGACCATCATCATGGTCACCCATGATCCCAAGGCCGCCGAGTACGCCACCCACACCGTGCATCTGGACAAGGGCGAGCTGGTCGACGCCCCGGTGCACTGAGGAGCACGGCCATGAAGTACTTCTCATTGATCTGGGCGCAGCTGTTCCGCAGCCGCACGCGTACGTTATTCACCCTGCTCTCCATCGTTACCGCCTTCCTGTTGTTCGGCATGCTCGATTCGGTGCGCGTGGCCTTTGCCAGCGGCGGCAGCACCGTGGCTGGCGCCAACCGCCTGGTGGTGGCCTCGCGTCTGTCCATCACCCAATCACTGCCGATCCGGCTGGAGTCGCAGATACGGCAGATCGAGGGCGTCGACGATGTCACCTATGCCATGTGGTTCGGCGGCATCTACCAGGACCAGAAAAATTTCTTCCCGAACTTCTCGGTTGCACCGAACTACTTCGACCTGATGACCGAGTTCGACATCTCCAAGGAACAGGTGGAGGCTTTCCGCAACACGCGTACCGGCGCCATCGTCGGTGAGTCGCTGGCCAAGCAGTTCGGCTGGAAGATCGGCGACACCATTCCGCTGCAGGCCACCATCTTCCCGCGTGGTGGCAGCAACGATTGGCCGTTGCAGCTGGTTGGTACCTTCAAGTCCAAGAACACCGCTACCGCTGCCAACGAAGAACGCCAGCTGATGATGAACTGGAAATACTTCGACGAATCCAACGACTACATCAAGAACCAGGTCAGCTGGTACACCGTGCGTCTGGACAACCCGGATCATGCTTCACGCGTGGCGCAGGCCATCGACGCGATTTCGGCCAACTCCGACCACGAGACCAAGAGCCAGACCGAGTCGGCCTTCCAACAAGCCTTCATCAAGCAGTTCGCCGACATCGGCATGATCGTTACCTCGATCATGGGTGCCGTGTTCTTCACCTTGCTGCTGCTCACCGGCAACACCATGGCCCAGGCCGTGCGTGAACGCGTGCCCGAACTTGCCACGCTGAAGACACTGGGCTTCAAGGACGGCACCATGCTGATGCTGGTGATGGTGGAGTCCATCGTACTGGTCGGCCTGGGGGGAGCGATCGGTTTGGGGCTCGCCGCGCTGGCGCTGCCGGTGATGGCGCCGCAGACCATGGGCCTGCTGCCACCGCACGTACCGGCACAGACCTGGATCGTGGGACTGGTGCTGATCGTGGTGATCGGCTTGGTGGTGGGCGTGTTGCCGGCACTGCGGGCCAAGCGCCTGAAGATCGTCGACGCACTGGCCGGGCGCTGAGGACAACGACATGAAGAACTTTCTTTCGAATGCGCTGGTTATCGTGCTGTTGGTGGTTGGCCTAGGCGTGTGGATCGCGCTGCCATGGATCGGTGTGGCGGTACTCGCGGTGGCGATCACACTGTGGCTGCTGCTCACGCGCACCGGGCGGCTGGCACTGGCTGCAACCCGGATTGGCCTTGCCAGCCTGCCGCAGCGTTGGGGCGCCTCATCGGTGATCGTGATCGGTATTGCCGGTGTGGTCGGCGTGCTGGTGGCGATGCTGGCGATGGGCCATGGCTTCCAGGCCACACTGGAAAGCACTGGTGATGACAGCACCGCAATCGTCCTGCGCGGCGGCTCGCAGGCCGAGACCAACTCGGTGATCACCCGCGATCAGGTGCCCTTGCTGGAAACCCTGCCAGGCGTGAAGCGTGGTGAAGATGGCCGGCCGTTGGTGTCTGCTGAAGTCTCGCAGGTGGTCAACCTCACCTCGCGCGGCGACGGCACCGATGTCAACGCACAGTTCCGTGGTGTCGGCGAGCAGGCCTGGGCCGTGCACGACAAGGTAAAGCTGGTCGAAGGCCGAAAATTCGGTGCAGGCCTGCGTGAGATCGTCGCCGGCCGTGGGGCGCAGAAGCAGTTCCAGGGCCTGGAGGTTGGCAAGGAGTTGATGCTGGGCAATCAAGCCTGGACGGTGGTCGGTATCTTCGAATCCGGCGACGCGCATGATTCGGAGTTGTGGACCGATGCGCAGACGCTGGCCACTACCTACAACCGCAGTGCCTGGCAATCGATCAGCGTGCGCACCGACGGCAAACAAGGCTTTGAGAGCTTCAAGGCAGCCGTCGCCAACGATCCGCGGCTCAAGCTCGACGTCGAAAGCACGGCCGAGTATTACCGCAAGCAGGGCGGCGGCTTGAACAAGCTGCTCAAGGTACTGGGCACGGTGATCGGCGCGATCATGGCCGTTGGTGCGGTGTTCGGCGCACTCAACACCATGTATGCCGCCGTCGCCACCCGTGCCCGGGAAATCGCAACGCTGCGCGCAATCGGCTTCCGTGGCGTGCCGGTGGTTACCGCCGTGATGCTGGAAACCATGCTGCTGGCCCTGCTGGGCGGTCTGCTCGGCGGTGCCGTCGCCTGGCTGGCATTCAACAACTTCACTGTTTCAACCCTGGGCAACAACTTCAGCCAGGTGGTGTTCCAGTTCAAGGTCTCGCCACCACTGTTGTGGAGCGGATTGAAGTGGGCGTTGGGAATTGGCCTGGTCGGCGGCCTGTTCCCCGCACTGCGCGCGGCGCGTTTGCCGATCACCACCGCATTGCGCGAAACCTGACTCAACACGGCGCAGCCCGCACAGCAAACAACCCACCTGCCCTTGTGCAGGTGGGTTGGCGGAAAGTCTACCTTCACGCAGCCATCGGTTTCGGTCATCATGCGCGCCCGCCCAAGTCCCGGCGGCCAGCGGAGCTGTGATGGCAGATGCTGTGTCCCTCCCCCAACGGTGATGCATCTGTGACAGCGCCCCCAAAGGGCGCTTTTTTTGTAGTTGGTATAAAGGAAAACCGAAAGCGATGTATTTGAAGTCGACCAAGCTGTGCTCCGCGATCACCCTCGCGTTGCTCGGCAGCTCCAGCCTCACCGCGTTCGCACAGGATGCGGGCGAGACCACCACCACCCTGGACCGCATCGAGATCACCGGTTCACGCATCCGCCAAGCCAGCGTTGAGACCGCCCAGCCGGTCATCGCCTTGAGCCGTGCGGAAATCGAGAAGAAGGGCTACGTCAACGTCGCCGACATCCTGCAGGACGTCACCGCTGCCGGCGCACCGTCGCTGAGCCGCGCTTCGGCGCTGTCGTCCGGCCGTGACTACGGCGGCATGTATGTCAGCCTGCGCAACCTCGGCCCGGAGCGCACCCTGGTGCTGATCGACGGCCGCCGCATGGGCGTCAGCGCCGGCGGCTTCTCCGACGTCGGTTCGATTCCTTCGGCCATCGTCGAGCGCGTTGAAGTGCTGACCGACGGTGCTTCGGCACTGTACGGCTCGGACGCCATCGCCGGCGTCGTCAACGTCATCACCCGCAAGAACTTCGACGGCGGCAACGCCAGCGCCTATGTCGGCCAGTACGGCGAAGGCGACGGCCAGAAGCGCTCCTACAGCGCCAATTTCGGCAAGACCTTCGAGCGCGGCTGGTTCAGCATTGGCGCCGAAAAGACCAAGGAAGATCCGGTCCTGGGTGGCGCCCGTGAATTCACCGCCTATCCCAACGGCCCCTACCATCCCGCTGATGGCCTGAACGGCAATACCCAGTGGGGTTCGGTCACCGTCGACGGCAAGCAGCTCACCGTTGGCCCGGGCGGTGATCCGTCCGATGTCGCCAACTTCCACAAGCCGGACGCGGCGACCTACGCCAACACCAAGACCAACATGACGCTGCTCTCCTCGCTGGAGCGCAAGTCTGCCTTTGCCAATGGTGGTTTCCAGATCACCGACGATCTGCGCGTTGTCGCCGACGTTCTGTACAGCGAACGCGAATCGGTCAAGCAACTCGCCGGTTATCCGTACTCGGTGTCGGCCGCGCAGGCAGCCAGCGGCGCACGTGCCGCACTCTCAGCCGATAGCGCGTTCAACCATTGGGGCAAGGACGTGCTGTTCTCGCGTCGCACCGAGGAATACCCGCGTGTGACCAACAACGCGCTGACCACCAAGCGCGCCAGCCTTGGCCTGGAAGGCAGCTTCGAGACCGGTTCGCGGTTCTGGGACTGGAACGTGAGCTACATGTTCAACCGCAATGAAGGCGAGCGTCGCAGCCTGCAGAGCATGTACCAGCCGAACGTCAACCTGGCCGTCGGCCCGTCCTTCATCGACGCCAACGGCGTTGCCCGCTGCGGCAGCCTCGGCAACGTGATCGAAGGTTGCGTGCCGTGGAATCCGCTGGCACCGGCAGGCAGCAACACCCCCGGCTCGCTCAGCGACAAGGCGGTGCGCGACTACATCTTCACCCGCTTCACCGATGAAATGCGAAGCACCACCAAGGTGGTCAGCGCCAACATCTCCGGCTCGCTGGCGAGCCTGCCGGCCGGTGACATCATGGCGGCGATGGGCGTTGAGCATCGCAGCGAAGAAGCCAGCTACACCCCGGACCTGATGGTGCAGAACGGCGAAATCGCCGGCACCAGCGGCGCGCCGACACGTGGCGACTACAAGCTGGACGAGGTCTACCTGGAAGTGCAGGTACCGCTGCTGGCCGACATGCCGTTCGCACGTGAACTGTCGCTGGACCTGGCTGGTCGCTATTCCGACTACAACAACTTCGGTGGCACCACCAACGGCAAGTTCGGCCTGAAGTGGAAGCCGATCGACACCTTGCTGGTCCGCGCTACCTACGGCACCGGCTTCCGTGCGCCGACCGTGGACGACCTGTACGGCGGCACCGTCACCACCCGTGACCGCGTCACCGATCCCTGCGATCGTTCGTTCGGTGCAGCCGCACGCAATGCTGAAGTAGCTGCACGCTGCAGCGCTGCCGGCCTGGGTGCCGACTTCCGCCAGAAGACCGGCGACGGCGAACTGGCCACCACCTCCGGCGTACAGGGCGTCACCGACTTCACCTCCGGCTCCAACGCCGCGCTGAAGCCGGAAACCGCCAAGACCTGGACCGTCGGCCTGGTCTACAGCCCGGACTTCGTCAGCGGCCTGGACCTGAGCCTGGACTGGTGGAAGATCCGCATCGATGACGTGATCGTTGGCGAGTCGGCCACCGACATCCTCAATCAGTGCTACGTGCAGAACATCAGCTCGGCCTGCGACCGCTTCACCCGCTACAGCTCCGGCACCAACAAGGGCCAGGTCAGCGGCATGAACCGTTCGTTGAACAACGCCGGTTACCAGGAAACCGCTGGCTATGACCTCGGCGTCCGTTACCGTCTGCCGGAAATGGCCTACGGCCAGCTGTCGTTGCGTTGGAACACCACGTACGTGGACTACCTGTCGCGCAAGAGCGACAACGTGGTCACCACCCCGATCGAAGAGCTCACCGGCTGGGAAGGCAACTTCCGCGTGCGCTCCAACCTGACGCTGGATTGGCAGAACGGCAACTTCGGCGCGAGCTGGACCACCCGTTACTACTCCAGCATGAAGGAGAAGTGTTCCTACGATCTGGACGGTGGCCCGGAGTGCAACATGCCGGACTTCCAGTCGGCGTACACCGACATGCAGCCGAGCCGCAAGCTGGGCTCCAACACCTTCCACGACCTGCAGGTGCGTTATGCCATGCCGTGGAACGGCACTGTGTCGCTGGGCGTCAACAACGTGTTCAAGCACGAAGGCCCGATCATGTACAGCCAGCCGAACAGCAGCTTCACCTACTACGGTGGCTTCGACATCGGTCGTTTCATGTACATGAAGTACCAGCAGCGCTTCTGATCCAGGTAACAACAGCGGCGGGTGCCGACGACAACGTCGACCACCCGCAACGCTGCGCTTGAAGCCCCTCTCCCGTTCGCGGGAGAGGGGTTGGGGTGAGGGCAGCTTTTCGCTTCTTTGCGGTAGCGCGGCGGCCATCGGCTGCAGGCGGCGTTGCTCCGATCACACAAAAAAAGCTGCGATTGCCAACCCATATGTAGCGGACGCATCACCTGCTTCTCGGCTCACGCCGCTCCTACAAGCACTCGCAAGCGCACTCGCTTTGACCGCATAAACTGCAATTCCCTATTGCAGATAGCGGATGCTTGATCTGCGTCGCGGCTTACGCCGCTCCCACAGACAACTGTGCAAACCTGTCATACCGCCCTTTGTTGAGCGGGCGCCTGATCAGTAGCCCCCCGCAACCCAAACACCACACAACGGTCATCTGCCTGTCATCGCCGCGCGGTAGATGCAGCGCCACTTTGTGACTACCGTGGCAGGCTCCCCAAACCGGTTCCCGCCATGCTTCGTTCGCTGGCGCTGGCTGGCGTCTGCGTGATGCTGGCCGGCTTTGCCCTCTCATCCCCCGTCCCCCCGCTATCGCTCAGTGAGCGCTTGGCGGCACCTGGTGGCACATCACCGCTGGTCCCCACTGAACGCATCGATGCCCTGCTCGCCCGCCTGCCACATCAGCAAGGCAGCGTTACCGGCAGCGATGGCGTCGCCCTGCACTGGGTGTCGTTCGAGCCGGGCGACTACCGCCTGGACTACCGTTATCTGGGCAAGGGAAAGCGCTTCCCGGAGTTTTCGCTGGACGCCTCGGCACCGGACATCGAAACCCACACACAACCACGCGGTACGGTGATCCTGCTGCATGGCTGGATGATGGATGGCGGCTCCCTTATGCCGTGGTCGCTCGAACTGGCGCAACAGGGTTACCGCACTATCGCCCTGGATCTGCGCAATCACGGGCGATCCGGTCATGCGCTTTCCGGCTATGGCACCCGCGAAGGCGAGGATGTGGTCGCCGCATTGAGAGCCCTGAAGAGCAAAGGCCAGGTTACCGGCCCGGTGCATCTGCTCGGTGTCTCCTACGGCGCCGCTACCGCGATCTTCGCCGCACGCGAACTCGGCCCGCAGCTGCGCAGCGTCGTGGCGATGGAATCGTTCGACAACGCCGGCGAAGCAATCCGTACGATGGTCCCGCACATGCTGGCCAAGCCGGCGGAACGTTGGAGCGATTATGTCGCCCTGCCGCTGGCACGCTGGCAGTACGGTGGCCGCGGTCTGGACGAAGCAATCGCCACGACCGATCGCAAACTGGGCCTCAATCTGGACCAGGTGGACGTCGGTCAGGCCTTGGCACAGGTTCCCGCCTGCGTCTTGTTGATACACGGCCGCGACGACGAGCACATTCCGGTAGCACAGGGCCGCGCATTGGCTGCGGCCGCGCCGCACGCGCGCTATCTTGAAGTCGCCGCCGAAGACCACCTGACATTGCCAATGCGCCTGGATCGTCTATCGGGTGCGGTGAACACCTGGTTCGAACAGGCTGATGACAGCGGCGATTGTGCGTCCACGGTGACAGCGAGCCTTTGAGTCACCGACGGTATTCGTGACGGTTCACCAAGGCCCCGCGAACCCGTAGTGCCGAGCCATGCTCGGCAGGGGCATTCCAAGCAGCGCCTACAGAACCCCAAGGCACTGGCACTGGCACTGGCTTTGGCTTTGGTTTCGGCTTCGGCTTTGGCTTTGGCTTTGGCTCCGGCTGTTGCTTAAGCCCTTCTCCCGCCCGCGGGAGAAGGGTTGGGATGAGGGGAGCTTTGGCTTTTAGCTTCTGGCTTCGCTCAAGCCTCTCCGCGCCGTTGTTGCTACGCGCTTCGCGGCTGATGGCCCTAGGCCACCCAGCGCCGCTCCCACAAAAGCCTGCCATCGCTGCCAAAAGCCTGCCGCTGCTACGCGCAAAGAAAAACCCCGCTGCTTCTGGCAGCGGGGTTTTGGGTTTAAATCCTGACGATGACCTACTCTCGCACAGCTTAGGCTGCACTACCATCGGCGCGGCTACGTTTCACTTCCGAGTTCGGGATGGGATCGGGTGGTTCCATAGCGCTAATTTCATCAGGAAGACGGTTTGAGCAGCGCGTTGCGCCGGCTCCAATGCGTTTCCTTGCGGAACTGAAACCAGGCTTTAAAACCCCTGGCTTACATAAAAAGACAAACCCCGCTGCGTGAGCAGCGGGGTTCTTAGATAAAACCCTGACGATGACCTACTCTCGCACAGCTTAGGCTGCACTACCATCGGCGCGGCTACGTTTCACTTCCGAGTTCGGGATGGGATCGGGTGGTTCCATAGCGC
>NZ_JASCOR010000005.1 GCF_029959445.1 Stenotrophomonas sp. PS02298
ACCCCCCCGGGCCTTTGCTTTTGCCCCCCCTGTAGCCCCGAGCCAGGCGCGGCTGGGGCTCTACCGGTAAGGCCTCTGCCGAGCATGGCTCGGCACTACCAAAAACAACAAAGGCCCGGATCATTCCGGGCCTTTGCTTTTGCTCCACCTGTAGAGCCGAGCCATGCTCGGCTGGGGCTTTACCGGTAAGGCTTCTGCCGAGCATGGCTCGGCACTACCAAACCAGAGCCGCTTACTTGTTCGGCGCAAACGCCAAGGTGCGACGGGTGGTGGTCGGGCTGCTGATCGGCTCGAACTTCCAGCGCTTCACCGCATTCAAGGCTTCGCGGTCGAAGGTGCGTGCCGGGGTGGCGCGCAACACGCGGGCGTCGGTGACCGAGCCGTCGGTACCGATGGTCAGTTCCACCAGCACTTCGCCCGAGGTGCCCGAACGCAAGGCATCGGCCGGGTAACGCGGGGCCGGGGTGCTGACGGCACGCAGCGCCGGTGCTGCCGCCGGCTTGGGCGCGGCGGCCTGCTGGGCGGCGGCCTGGGCAGCGCTGCGCTGTTCGGCTTCGCGGCGGACGGCAGCCTGACGCTCTGCTTCCAGGCGCTCGCTGTCCTTGCGCGCGGCTTCCTGCTTTGCTGCAAGCTGCTGGGCGGCGGTGGCTTCGGCGGCCTGCTGTTGGGCCAGGCGCTGCTGTTCGACCTGCTGCTTGGCGCGGGTCTCAGCGTCCTTCTTGGCCTTGTCGGCTTCTTCGACGGTGCGGCGTTCGGCCACCTGCATGCTGCCGGTGACGCCCTGCTTCAGGCGCGGCAGCGCCGGTGCGGTCGGGTCCACTTTCTCCACCAGTGCGATCAGGCGCTGGGTTTCGGTGAAGTCCTCGCGGCTCAGGGCCTGCTCGGCGGCAATCAGGGTGTAGGGCTGCAGATCGGTCAATGCGCTCTTGATCGAGGCGTCGCCAGGCAGCTTGTCGCGCAGCGCGAGGTAGTACTCCATGGCGTTGTCGCCAGCCGGTGCATACATGCGGTTGTCGCGCAGGGCGGCGCTGGCCAGGTCGCGTAGCTGCTGGGTGTCCATGGCCTGGACTTTGTCGGCAACCACCGGTGCGGCGGGTGCAGCTGCTGCGGGCGTGGCCGGTGCAGCTGCCGGTGCGGCAGGTTCATCCTTGCCGGAACAGGCGACCAGCGTGGTCAGCAGAAGAGCGGGCGCCAACAGACGCAGCTTGCCTTTACTCATGACGTACGACATCAAACATCCCCTTGAATCGACGAACGTGGACTGCGTTTGCCTTGACGGCGGCATGGTGGCGGCATTTCCCGATGCCGTACCCATCAGCAGTGAAGCGCGAATCTAGCATCGCCGGCACGGTAAGCGGGGGCCGATGATGACGCTGAAATGAAAAAGTGATGGGCGTCACATCATGTGACGCCCATCACTGCGGTTGCTCAGTGTGCGTTGGCCGCCGGTTTGGCGTGGCCGTTGGACATCAGCTTGTCGGTCCAGGCGATGCCGATGGCCGACAGGATGAACACGCAGTGGATGATGGTCTGCCACAACACGCCATCGCGGGTGAAGGTAGTGCAGGGCGACTTGAGCGCGGTCAGTTCCGGCGTGCACAGCGGCATGCCGAGCTGGCCGGCTTCGATGAAGGTCTTGAGCAGGTGGATCGAGGAGATGCCGATGATCGCCATCGCCAGTTTCACCTTCAGCACCGAGGCATTGACGTGGCTCAGCCACTCCGGCTGGTCCGGGTGGCCCTGCAGGCCAAGACGGGAGACGAAGGTTTCGTAGCCGCCGACGATCACCATCACCAGCAGGTTGGAGATCATCACCACGTCGATCAGGCCCAGCACGATCAGCATGATCTTCTGTTCGGTCAGGCCCTGCGCGTCGGTAACCAGGTGCAGCAACTCTTTGCCAAACAGGAACACGTACACGCATTGCGCGACGATCAGCCCCAGGTACAGCGGCAGCTGCAACCAGCGCGAGGCGAAGATCAGGGACGAGAGCGGACTCAGCGGTTTGTGTTGGGACATTGGGAGGATGGTGCGTTGCGGAAACAGGGGAGGTTACCGGTCGCCCGGAAGGCTGCCAAGCGGCTACCGTAGGAGCCCCTGAGGATGGTTCTGCCGAGGCGTATTCATGATCGACCTTTATTACTGGCCCACCCCGAATGGCCACAAGATCACCTTGTTCCTGGAAGAGGCCGGGCTGGAGTACCGCGTGCACCCGGTCAACATCGGCAAGGGCGACCAGTTCCTGCCGGAATTCCTCGCCATCTCGCCGAACAACAAGATGCCGGCCATCGTCGACCATGCCCCGGCCGACGGCGGCGCGCCGCTGAGCGTGTTCGAGTCCGGTGCCATCCTGCTGTACCTGGCCGAGAAGACCGGCCGCTTCATCCCCGCCGACCTGCGCGGCCGTGCCGCCACGCTGGAATGGCTGTTCTGGCAGATGGGCGGTCTCGGTCCGATGAGCGGGCAGATGGGCCATTTCAACGTCTATGCGCCGGAGCGCATTCCCTACGCGATCGAACGCTATGACAGCGAGGTGCGGCGCCTGCACCGGGTGATGGACAAGCGCCTGTCCGAGTCTGCCTATCTGGGTGGTGCCGAGTATGGCATCGCCGACATGGCCAGCTACCCGTGGATTGGTGCCTACGCCAAGCTGCCGGTGGACTTCGAGGCCTTCCCGCACCTGCGCCGCTGGCACCAGGCCATCGCCGAACGTCCGGCCACCCAGCGCGCTTACGCGGTCGGGCCGACGGTGAATCCGCAGGCCGGCCAGCCGCTCAGTGACGAGGAGAAGCGCCAGCTGTTCGGCAAGCGCGACTGACTGACGGCAGGGGCAGCACGGGCAGGGCTCGGCTAGGATGGCCAGATCCGTGCTGTCCCCGACAGGAATCCCATGCGTCCCTTGTTTCTAGCCCTTGCCATGATCCTCGCCACTCCCGCCGTCCACGCTGAAAAGCTCACCCTCGAAGCCATCACCGGCAAGGCGCCGTTGTCCGGCCCCACGTTGATGAAGCCCAAGGTCGCGCCGGATGGTTCGCGTGTCACCTTCCTGCGTGGCAAGGACAGCGACGTCAAGCAGCTGGACCTGTGGGAATACGACATCGCCAGCGGCCAGACCCGGCTGCTGGTCGATTCCAAGGTGGTGCTGCCCGGCACTGAAACCCTGAGCGATGCCGAAAAGGCCCGCCGTGAGCGCCAGCGCATCGCCGCCTTCAGTGGCATCGTCGATTACCAGTGGTCGCCGGATGCGAAGACCCTGCTGTTCCCGTTGGGTGGCGAGCTCTACCTGTACGACCTGGGCAAGCAGGGCAGCGCCGCGGTGCGCAAGCTCACCAATGGCGAAGGCTTCAGCACCGATGCCAAGCTCTCGCCCAAGGGCGGCTTCGTCAGCTTCGTGCGCGAGCGCAACCTGTGGGTGATCGACCTGGCCAGCGGCAAGCAGCTGCAGCTGACCCGCGACGGCAGCGCCACCATCGGCAACGGTGTGGCCGAATTCGTCGCCGACGAGGAAATGGACCGCCACACCGGTTACTGGTGGGCGCCGGACGACTCGGCCATTGCCTTCGCCCGCATCGACGAATCGCCGGTGCCGGTGCAGAAGCGCTATGAGATGTATGCCGACCGCGTGGAGATGATCGAACAGCGCTACCCGGCGGCTGGTGATCCGAACGTGCTGGTCACCCTGGGTGTGATCGCCCCGCGCGCTGATGCGGCGGTCAACTGGGTGGACCTGGGCAAGCAGACCGATATCTACCTGACCCGCGTCAACTGGCGCGACGGCCAGCACCTCACCTTCCAGCGCCAGAGCCGCGACCAGCACACGCTGGAGCTGATCGAAGCCAACCTGAGCGACGGCAAGCAGCAGGTACTGGTCACCGAGACTGGCAAGACCTGGGTGCCGCTGCACAACAGCCTGAAGTTCCTCAAGGATGGCCGCTTCCTGTGGTCGTCCGAGCGCAGCGGCTTCCAGCATCTGTATGTGTCCAGCGCCGATGGCCGCAGCCAGACCGCCTTGACCTCGGGCAACTGGCCTGTCGATGAACTGCTGGCCGTCGATGAAGAAGCTGGCACCGTCTACTTCCGCGCTGGCGTGGAATCGGCGCTGCGCAGCGAAATCTATTCCGTGCCGCTGGCCGGTGGCATCCCCACCAAGCTGTCGAAGACCGCCGGCATGCACAGCGCCGCGTTCGCCAGGAACGCCAGCGTCTATGTGGACAGTTGGTCCAACAGCACCACGCCGCCGCAGATCGAGTTGTTCCGGGCCAATGGCGAAAAGATCGCCACCCTGCTCGACAACAACCTGGCCGATGCCAAGCACCCGTATGCCAGGTACCGCGACGCACAGCGTCCGGTCGAATACGGCACGCTGACCGCTGCCGATGGCAAGACGCCGCTGAATTACAGCGTGATCAAGCCGGAAGGCTTCGACCCGGCCAAGAAGTATCCGGTTGCCGTCTACGTGTACGGCGGCCCTGCCTCGCAGACCGTGACCGACAGCTGGCCGGGTCGTGGCGATCACCTGTTCAACCAATACCTGGCCCAGCGCGGCTATGTGGTGTTCTCGTTGGACAACCGCGGCACGCCGCGTCGCGGCCGTGACTTTGGCGGCGCGCTGTACGGCGTGCAGGGCACGGTGGAAGTGGCCGACCAGCTCAAGGGCGTGGAATGGCTGAAGTCGCAGCCGTGGGTGGATGGCAGCCGCATCGGCGTGCAGGGTTGGTCCAATGGCGGCTACATGACCTTGATGCTGCTGGCCAAGGCCTCGGACCAGTACGCCTGTGGCGTCGCCGGCGCGCCGGTCACCGATTGGGGCCTGTACGACACCCATTACACCGAGCGCTACATGAACCTGCCGGCGGCCAATGTCGATGGCTACCGCGAAGCACGCGTGCTCACCCATATCGCCGGACTGACCTCGCCACTGCTGCTGATCCACGGCATGGCCGATGACAACGTGCTGTTCTCCAACTCGACCAGCCTGATGAGCGCGCTGCAGCAGCGTGGCCAGCCGTTCGAGCTGATGACCTATCCGGGTGCCAAGCATGGGTTGTCTGGTGCGGATGCGCTGCACCGTTACCGGGTGGCCGAGAACTTCCTTGGGCGTTGCTTGAAGCCTTGAGGCGCGTTGTTGTTTTGATGCGTGGGTGAGGGGGGTTGGAGGCTTAAAGCCAAAAGCACCCCTCCCCAACCCTCCCCTTCGCTGCGCGAAAGGGAGGGTGCAACGCTCAGCCCCCTCCCTTTGGCCAAAGGCCGAGGGGAGGGTTAGGGAGGGGTCAGCTTTTGCACCAGCAATCCCCAACACCCCCACTTCCTACCCTTGCCGCACCGGCGGCGACTGCGTACGGTCAGCCCATCCCTTACGGAGCTGTCCATGAAGCCTCTCGTCCTCGCCGTCGCCCTTGCACTGGCCGCCCCGCTGCCGCTCACCGCAAGTGCCGCCGCACCTGCAACGACCAAGACCACGCCCGCCGCCCCGGCCTGGGTTGCGCGCAGCAATGAGCTGGCGCAGATCCTGCTGCAGGCGCAGGCGCCGTTCCAGCCGGAAATGACCAGCTTCTTCGGCGTGCCGGGTTATGACGACAAGGTCGTCGATCTGGGCGCGGACAACGCCGCGCGCTACCGCGCCGCCATGAACAAGGCGCGCGATCAGCTGCGCGAGAAGCTGCAGGTCGAGCGCGATCCCAATCTGCGCCAGGACCTGGAGATCATGATCGGTGCCGCCGAGCGCAATATCGAAAGCAGCACCCTCAACGAACAGCACCTGATGCCGTGGGTAGATGTGCCGCAGACCGTGTTCGGCGGCATCAACGGCCTGCTGTCCGACCAGGTGCCCGAGGCGCGCCGGGCCAAGGCACTGGACCGCCTCAATGCCTACCTCGGCAAGGCGCCGGGCACGCAGCCACTGGCTACCCTGGCGCGCCAGCGCTACGAGGAAAAGAGCGGCACGCCGAACCTGCTGCAGCCAACCAAGATTGAAGTGGATCAAGCGCTGGCCAATGTTGATACCTACATCGCCGGCATCGGCAAGCTGTTCGCCAAGTACAAGATCGACGGCGCCGATGCCTCGCTGGCCGAGTTGTCCACGCAGATGAAGGACTACATCGCCTGGACGCAGAAGGACGTGCTGCCGAAGGCGCGCACCGACAACCGCCTGCCGGCCGAGTTGTATGCCTTCCAGCTCAAGGAAGTGGGCGTGGACATCGACCCGGCCCTGCTGATGCAGCGTGCCCAGCTCGAGTACATGGAAACCCGCGCGATGATGCGCCAGCTGGCACCGCTGGTGGTGCAGGCAAAGGGCTTGAAGGTTGCCGACAACACCGATTACGTGGCGGTGATCCGCGCGCTGAAGCAGGACAAGATCAGCAACGACCAGCTCGAATCGCATTACCGCGGCGTCATCGATGCGATCGATCCGATCATCCACAAGCAGGGCATCGTTGATGTGCCGCAGCGTCCGCTGCAGATGCGCCTGGGCAGCGAGGCCGAGAGCGCTGCGTCGCCTGCACCGCATTACCTGCCGGCACCGCTGGTCGGCAACACCGGCCAGCAGGGCACCTTCGTGCTGCCGCTGGGCAACCCGGCCTCGGGCGAGAAGGCGCAGTACGACGACTTCAACTTCGGCTCGGCGGCATGGACGCTGAGCGCGCACGAAGGCCGCCCGGGCCACGACCTGCAGTTCGCGGCGATGGTCGAGCGCGGCATCTCGCTGGCGCGCACCATGTTCGCTTTCAACTCCGTCAACGTTGAAGGCTGGGCGCTGTATGCCGAAGCCGAGATGGTGCCGTTCGAGCCGCTCGACGGGCAGATGATCGCGCTGCAGTTCCGCCTGCTGCGTGCGGCCCGTGCCATGCTCGACCCCGCGCTCAACCTGGGCCAGACCGACCGCGAGCGCGCTCGCAAGGTGTTGGTGGAAGGCGTTGGTCTGTCCGAGGCGATGGCCACCCAGGAACTGGACCGCTACACCGTGCGCGCGCCGGGCCAGGCCTGCAGCTACTTCTACGGCTACACCCGCATCATGGAACTGCGCATGCAGACCGAGCTGGCCCTGGGCGACAAGTTCGACCGCCTGGCATTCAACAACTTCCTGCTCGACCAGGGTCTGTTGCCGCCGGATCAGCTGGCCGCCGCGGTCAACGAAGTCTTCGTGCCGGCCCAGCGCCGCAAGTAAGCAAAAGGGCGCCGCAAGGCGCCCTTTTTCATTGGACATATTTTTTTGTGGGAGCGGCGTAAGCCGCGAAGCCACCACATCATCAGGTGACATGGGCACTGACGACTTCAGCACCATCAGCTTCATTTTTGTGGGAGCGGCGTAAGCCGCGAAGCCACCACATCATCAGATGACATAGACAGCAACGACTTCAGCACCATCAGCTTCATTTTTGTGGGAGTGGCGTAAGCCGCGAAGCCACCACATCATCAGATAGCAAAGCTGCCAAGGCCTTCAGCACCATCAGCTTCGCGGCTTACGCCGCTCCCACAGCTCCCACAGCTCCCACAGCGCGCACAGAACAACGCCAGCCCAGGCCGCCTCATTCCTTGTCGTTTGAAGGCTTCACCGTCGTGCTGTCTGTCGCATCAGCCTCGAACAGATGCATCAGATCAGCGCGGGCATCGCGCGAGGTCTGCATCACCGCCACTTCGTCGTCGTACACCAGATGCTGCGCCTTGAGCAGCGCTTCATCGTGCTCGCGGAAACGCTGCACGTGGTCGCGCGCAACGCTGTCCGGAATACCGAGAGCAGTCAGCACCCGTTCGCTGGCTTCAAGACTGGAGCCGAATACCTCACGGAACGGCTCGGCCGACATGTCAAGCAGCTTCCAGGCGTGCTGGCGGTTGCGCGCACGTGCCAGCACCGTCGCCTTGGGATACATGCGCCGCACCAGCCGCACCGCGCGAAGATTGGTGTCCGGGTCGTCCATCGCCATCACGAACACGCGGATGTGTTCGGCCCCGGCGGCACGCAGCAGGTCGGGCCGGGTAGGGTCGCCGTAGTACAGCTGGTTGCCGAAGCGGCGCAGGTCCTTGACCGTGTCCGGGTCGGCTTCCAGGGCAACAAAGGGAATGCGCTGTGCGGTGAGCAGACGACCGACGATCTGGCCGAAACGGCCCATGCCGGCAATCAATACCTGCGGTCGCTGCGCCCCGGCATCCTTCAGCGTTTCATCCGGCTCGGGTTGGGCAGGGCGCGCAGGCGGCTTCAGCTGCAACGTGCGCTGCAGGGCGAGCAGCAGCAAGGGCGTGATCGCCATCGACAGGCTGACCACCGCCACCAACCGGTCATGATTGATGCGACCGAGCAGATGCGCACGCTCGGCTTCGTTGAACACCACGAAGGCGAACTCGCCACCCAGCCACAACACGCTGCCCAGCATCAGCGCATTGCGCAGCGACAGGCGGGCGGCCAGGCCCAGCGCGATCAGAATGGAGAACTTCACCGCCAGCAGGATCGCCACGCCCAGCGCGATGATCTCGGGTTCGGCGGCAACCCGCTTCAGGTCGATGCCCATGCCAACGGCGATGAAGAACAGACCAAGCAGCAGGCCCTTGAACGGTTCGATCTGCGATTCGATCTCGTGGCGGAACTCGGAGTCGGCCAGCAATACACCGGCGATGAAGGCGCCCAGGCTGGCGCTGAGCCCGGCCTCGGCCATGAACCAGGCCGTGCCCAGCACCACCAGCAGGGCGGTGGCGGTGAACACTTCCGGCATGCGGGTGCGGGCGACGATGTTGAACAGCTGGCGCAGCATCGGCCGGCCGAGCACGATCACCAGCATCAGCGCGCCGAGGGCGATGGAGGCATCCTGCCAGCTCAGGGTTTCGTTCTTGACCCCGCCCAGCAGGGGAATGGCCGCCAGCAGAGGAATGGCGACCAGATCCTGGAACAGCAGGATGGCAAAGCCGAGCCGGCCATAGTCGGAATTGAGTGCCTTGTGCTCGGACAACAGCTGCAGGCCCACCGCAGTGGAGGACAAGGCCAGCGCGGTGCCGATCACCAGCGCGCTCTTCCACGAGAAGTGATTGAGCAGCAGCAGGCCGCCCAACACCACCGCACTGATCAGCACCTGTACCGTGCCGGCGCCGAACACCGGCCGTCGCATCACCATCAGCCGCGACGGCGACAGCTCCAGCCCGATCACGAACAACAGCATCACCACGCCGATCTCGGCGGCATTGAGGATGCGGTCGGCGTCCTGCACGAAGCCCAGCACATGCGGCCCCAGCACCACGCCGGCGGCCAGGTAGCCCAGCACCGCGCCCAGCCCGAAGCGCTTGAATACCGGCACGGCGATGACCGCCGCCAGCAGCAGTACCAAGGCTAGTTCGAGACCGGTGCCATGCATTTAAAGGGATTCCTTGATTGATTGCGCTGACCGGTCGGGCAGCTGCCTACCGACGATTTCACATTATGCGGACTGTGCCGTGAGTGAATGCGAACGGCAGTCCTCCATTGGCGGGACGCAGCGATGCAGGCTTGACCCCGTCGGCCAACAGGACCAGACTCGCGCCGCTGGCGGTAGAGCCGCGCAGCACCTTTCCGGAGTCCAACCCATGTCCAGCGACAGTAGAAGTCGATCGCGATCGTCGACACCAGCGACGGCAACCGCCTGACAGGGCTGGTTCGCCCTGTGCTGGCGTTGCGGTCGCAATCCAGAACAGGCGAATCAACATGAACCAGAAGCAATTTCTGCGGCCAGTGGTGGACGCAGCCACGCTGAGCGCGCCCTTGGCCGATTACAACACCGCCGACGCGGTGGAGTATCTCAACGCCCTGCCATTGCCACTTGCGGCCAATACGCTGGCGGCACTGTCTTTGCCGCGTGCGGTCAAACTGCTGGAAGCCCCTGAGCTGCAGCATGCAGGTGAGCTGGTCGCGGCGTTGCCGCCGGCCCGCGCCGCGGCCCTGCTTGGGCTGATGGCCGACGACCGTGCCACCGATATCGTTCATGAACTGGACGATGCCGATCGCGCGCGGCTGATCCCGCTGCTTGCACCGGAGGCGCGGCGTTCGATCCAGCTGCTGCTGAGCTACCCGGCCAATACCGCCGGTGCCTTGATGACCACCGAGTTTGTCGGCGTGCCGGCAGACTGGACGGTGGCGCAGACCCTGCAGCACATCCGCGAAGTGGAGCGCAGCCGCGAGACGGTCTACGCCATCTATGTGCTGGACCCGCAGACCCGCCAGTTGCTGCAGGTGGTGACGATGCGGCGGCTGATCACCGGCGAGCCGGGTGATTCGATCCTGTCGGTTGCCCAGGTCAATCCGCCGGTGACGGTGGATGCCTTGCTGGACCAGGAAGAGGTAGCGCAGCTGATCCGCCGCCACGACCTGCTGGCGATCCCGGTGGCGGATGCGCAGCAGCAGATGCTGGGGATCGTCACCGTCGACGACATCCTCGATGCGTTGATCGATGAATCCACCGAGGACGTGCACAAGTTCGGTGGTGTGGAAGCCCTGGACAAGCCGTACATGCAGATCGGTTTCCTGGAGATGCTGCGCAAGCGTGCCGGCTGGTTGAGCGTGCTGTTCCTCGGCGAAATGCTCACCGCCAGCGCCATGCAGCACTATGAGGACGAGCTGGCGCGTGCGGTGGTGCTGACCTTGTTCATCCCGCTGATCATGAGTTCGGGTGGCAACTCCGGCTCACAGGCGACCTCGCTGCTGATCCGCTCGCTGGCGCTGCGCGAGCTGCGCCTGCGCGACTGGTGGAAGGTCGCCCTGCGCGAGCTGCCGACCGGCGTGGTGCTGGGTGCGATCCTCGGCACCTTGGCGATCATCCGCATCACGGTCTGGCAGTTGGCGGGCCTGCACGACTACGGCGAGCACTGGAAGCTGCTGGCGGTGACCATTGGCGCGGCCCTGATCGGCATCGTCACCTTCGGTTCCTTGTCCGGCTCGATGCTGCCGTTCGTGCTCAAGCGCCTGGGCTTCGACCCGGCCAGCGCCTCGGCGCCGTTCGTGGCAACGCTGGTGGATGTCACCGGCCTGGTGATCTATTTCAGCATCGCCGCAATGATCCTCGGCGGCACCCTGCTCTGAATGTAGTGCCGAGCCATGCTCGGCAGAGGCTTTACCCGTAGAGGGGGACCTGTAGTGCCGAGCCATGCTCGGCAGAGGCTTTACCCGTAGAGGGGGACCTGTAGTGCCGAGCCATGCTCGGCAGAGGCTTTACCCGTAGAGGGGGGACCTGTAGTGCCGAGCCATGCTCGGCAAGGGCTCTATCGGCAAGACCTACGTCAAACGCAAAAAACTACCCCTCCCCAACCCTCCCCTTGGCTACGCCAAAGGGAGGGGGCAGAGCCTGTCTCCCTCCCTTGCGCGTAGCGCAGGGGAGGGCCGGGGAGGGGGGCTCTTCGCGGCAATCACGGCCACTCCCCACCAACACCCCAAAACACCCCCACTTTGATCCAACGCAGCCCACCCAGCACCGCAGCCGTGTACCTTTGACCCGGTACCCGCAACAGGCGTCGCAATGAGCACCTATCACCTGCAGACCGTATTCCGCCCCCGCTCGGTGGCAGTGATTGGCGGCAGCCCACGCGATCGTTCCGCCGGCCGCGCGGTGATCCGCAACCTGCGCGCCGGCGGCTTCGCCGGGCAGATTGGCTGGGTCAGCCCGCGCTATGCCGAAATCGACGGCATGCGCACGGTCAAGAAGCTCAAGGACCTGCCGTGGATTCCGGACCTGGTGGTCATCACCGTGCCTGCAACGCTATTGCCGCAGGTGGTTGCCCAAGCCGCCGAACTGGGCGTAGCCGCCGCCATCATCCTCACCTCCGGCCTGGGCAAGGGGCCGGGCTCGCTGGCCGCACAGGTGGAAGCCGCCGCACGGCCCAAGGGCATGCGCGTGCTCGGCCCGCATTGCCTGGGCGTCATCGCCCCACATGCACGGCTCAACGCCAGCATCGCCGCACACACGCCGCAGGCCGGCGATCTGGCGTTGATTTCCGAATCCAGCGCGATTGCCGCTGCGCTCGTGGAATGGGGCGTGGCGCGCTCGGTCGGCTTCTCGGCGGTGGTATCGCTGGGCGATGCGCTGGACGTCGACTTCGGCGACCTGCTCGATTACTTCGCCAGCGACTACCGCACCCGCGCCATCCTGCTCTACGTCGACCAGATCAGCGACGCGCGCAAGTTCATGTCGGCCGCCCGTGCCGCCGCCCGTGCAAAGCCTGTGGTCGTGGTCAAATCCGGGCGCAAGCCGCGCGGCAGCGCAGAGGTGGTTACCACCCATTCGCAGGCGTTGGCCGATTCCGATGCGGTCTACGGCGCAGCCTTCAACCGCGCCGGCCTGCTGCGGGTGAACGCATTGGACGAGTTGTTCACCGCCGCCGAAACCCTGGGCCGTCTCGGGACCTTCCCCGGCCGGCGCTTGGCCATCCTCAGCAATGGCGGCGGTGTTGGCAGGCTGGCGGTGGATCAGCTGCAGGCACTCGGCGGCAGCCTGGCCGAGCTGTCACCGGCCACCGTCGAGCTGCTGGACCAGGCCTTGCCGCAGGGCTGGTCGCGCGACAACCCGGTCGATATCGTGGTCGATGCCGATGGCGGCCGTTACGCCTCGGCGATTGAAGCGCTGCTGTCCGACGATGCCAACGATGCGGTGCTGGTCATCAACGTACCGACTGCTTTCACCTCGTCAGCCGAGGCCGCTCAGGCACTCACCACCACGCTCGGGCAACGCTCGCGGCAGCTGCGCGACAAGCCGGTGTTCGCGGTATGGCTGGGCAATGACGACCGCGCCACGGTCACCCTCAACACCGCCCGCGTGCCGACCTATCCAACCGAAGCCGATGCCGTGCGCGGCTTCCAGCATCTGGTGCGTTACCGCGAAGCGCAGACCGCGCTGATGGAAACGCCGCCCAGCCTGCCAGCGGATTTCGTGGTGGATGTGCCTGCCGCACGCGCGCTGGTCGAAGCGGCGCTGGCCAATGACCAGCAATGGCTGGACCCGGTGGCAACGCACAAGCTGCTGCAGGCCTACGGCATCCCGTCATTGGAAGTGATGGTCGCGCGTGATCCGCACGAAGCGATGGATCTGGCCCAGCCGCTGCTGGAGCAGGGCATGAGCGTGGCGGTGAAGATTCTCTCGCCGGACATCCCGCACAAATCCGAAATCGATGGCGTGCGTTTGAACCTTGGCAGCCTGCGCGCGGTGCAGTCCGCGGCGACCACCATCCTGCAGCGTGCCCGCGAGAAGCGTCCGCAGGCCCGCATCGAGGGTGTGCTGGTGCAACCCAGCCTGACCCGGCCCAAGGCGCGCGAGCTGATCGCCGGCATTGCCGATGATCCGGTGTTCGGGCCGGTAGTGGTGTTCGGCCGTGGTGGTACCGCAGTGGAAGTCATCGACGACAAGACCCTGGCGCTGCCGCCGCTGGATCTGCGGCTTGCCCATGAAGTAATTGGCCGTACCCGCGTCTCGCGCATCCTCAAGGCCTATGGCGACGTGCCAGCGGCGGACGAGCGCGCGGTGGCGATGGTGCTGGTCAAGCTGGCGCAGCTGGCGGCGGATATTCCGGAGATCCGCACGTTGGACCTCAATCCCCTGCTGGCCGATCGCAACGGCGTGATCGCCCTGGATGCGCGTGTGGCAATCACCCCGGTCAAGCGCCTGCACAAGGGCCGCGGTCACCCGCGTTTCGCGATCTTCCCGTATCCCAACGAGTGGGAACGCACGATCGATCTGTCCGACGGTGGCAAGGCGTTCATCCGCCCGGTGCGGCCGGAAGACGATGGCCTGTTCCGCGCCTTCTTCGCGCGGGTCACCGATGATGACCTGCGTCTGCGCTTCTTCCAGTCGGTGAAGCACTTCAGCCACGAGTTCATCGCACGCCTGACCCAGCTGGATTACGCGCGCTCGATCGCGCTGGTGGCGATCGATCCCAAGACCGGCGAGATGCTAGGCGCGGTGCGCCTGCATGCCGATGCCGATTACAACCGCGGCGAGTACGGCATCCTGATCCGCTCGGACCTGAAGGGCCACGGCATCGGCTGGAAGCTGATGCAGATCATGATCGAGTACGCCGGCTGGCTGGGTTTGAACGTCGTGGAGGGGCAGGTGTTGCGTGAGAACAGCACCATGCTGGCGATGTGCCAGAGCCTGGGCTTCAAGGTGAAGGCGGATCCTGATGATTCGACCATCATGAATGTGACGCTGCCGGTGGGTGAGGTTAAGAGCTGAGCGCTGACGGCTAGGAGCCAAAGGCACCCCTCCCCAACCCTCCCCTGCGCTACGCGCAAGGGAGGGGGCAGATCCGCTCCCTCCCTTTGCCGCAGGCAAGGGGAGGGCTGGGGAGGGGTGTTCTGCTTCGCTCCCTCCTTTGCGCGCAGCGCAGGGGAGGGTTGGGGAGGGGTGCTCTGCTTCGCTCCCTCCCTTGCGCGTAGCGTAGGGGAGGGTTGGGGAGGGGTGCTCTGCTTCGCTGTAAGCGGCCACATGGTTTGCAAAAAGCGGCCACATGGTTTGCAAACACTCAAACCCTGCTCCGAACGTCAATCTAAAGCCATTTGAAACCCCTTTGAAGAGGCGAGCATAGCCGCCCCTCCTGCCCTAAGCCCGTCGTTTGGGCTTCTCCGCCACCCAGGTGGTGTAAATGCGCTCCTTCCGGGGCGCGCGCTTTCCGCCCACGGTGTACTCAATCCCGACCGTCCTGCCTGGGAACCGGTCGAAGCGCTCCCGCATGGCCGGGTGATCGTTGATAGTCAGGATGGCCCTCCCCTGGAGGCCAGCCATCACCTCGGCCAGGCGGTCGTACTGTTCCAGCGGGAAGGCCCGGCCATACCCAGCGGTCTGCCAATAGGGAGGGTCAAAGAAGAAGAGCGCCCCTTCGTGGTCGTACTTCTCGACGCACTTCTCCCAGGGCAGAGACTCCACCACGACCTGGTGCAACCTTAGATGGGCCGCGCTTAGGTCTTCCTCAAGGCGAAGCAAGTTGAACGTCTTCGGCGTCTTGGCGGACACCCCAAAGGTCTGGTTTGTGGCCTTCCCCCCGAACGCCATGCGCTGCAGGTAGAAGAAGCGGGCCGCCCGTTGGATATCTGTGAGGGTTTCCACGTCTTCCAACTGTGCCCAGCGGAACATCTCGCGGCTGGTAAGCGCCCAGCGAAACTGCCTCACGAACTCGTCAAGGTGGTTGGCCACCACACGATAGAGGCGCACCAGCTCGCCCTGCATGTCATTGATCACTTCGACCTTGGCGGGGTCACGGGCAAATAGCAGTGCCGCGCCGCCGGCGAAGGCTTCGACATAGGTGGTGTGCGGGTTTTCAGAGAGCAGCGGCAGCAGGTGCTGCAGCAACCGGGTCTTCCCACCCGGCCAGGGAAACAGCGTTTTCATTCAGTTCTCAGCCTTTGCGATTCATGTGTCCGAGACTGGTTGCCCTCGCGAGGGGGCAGGGTCTCGGTCGATAGCCAGGTGGTGAGTCACCTGTGTTTGAGGCGCTGGGCCGGCAGTTGCAGCTGCTGGCCCGGCGCCCTGTTTCATTGAACTGTCTATCTCTCGACCTGACCAGGGATTCCGCCACCACCCCAGTCGCCGGGACCTTCACCCACCTGAATATTCTGGTCAACCTGCACCTGCACGCCGAACGAGAAGCTCCTGGTAGAGATGATGTTGGTGCCTCCTATAGGCCTGATCTCAACCTTCACCGAATACGAAGCGATGGACCTGCCCTGCGTGAATCTCTGCAACTTGAGCGCAATGGCTCTATCGACAGACAGCGGCACCCAGTTTTCTGCGCCATTAGTGATAGTGCCGGCAGCGTCTGTGACACCCGACTCCGTCACAGTGAGCCTGGTTGGGGTGATTTTGACCTCGTACCCAGCCCCAGCGTCAGTCGTGATCGGGCTGTACCAAACGCCGCTTTCGTCTGCATACCAAGGCTCGCTGGTCTCCCACGTTCCGTTCGGCTTAATGGTGAATCCGGCAGTTACCTCGGCGCTGTACTGCCCGACCGCGAAGCCTTGGGTCAAGGCGTAGGCGGGGCTTGCAATCACACCGCTAGAGCCCGCGCCTCCCGTGCGCTGATGGAGAAGGCCGGAGATCATGCCGATTCCAGAGCGCCACCCAGGCGCCAGGTGTTCGCAGCGGTTTTTACCAACACCGCGATGGCGTGCTGACCAAGAGTGGCCGCATTAAAGGCCGACGCCTTCAGGATTGTTACCCCACTACCAGCAGCAAAGCTGACCTTCCCAGCGCCGGCCTGCGCGACTTGGATCGCGGTTCCGACCCGCAAGTTGAGCGCAGAGTCAGGGCGCACGGTATAGGTGGCTGCACTGGTGTGCGACACCTGTAGGAGGCCCTCAGCGTGCCCAGTTTCTGTCTGCTGCGAAGCACCGGTAACCGAGAGGACCGGCCGAAGCACTTGGCTCGCATTGAGCGTTCCGCTGTAAATCTTCTGGGCCAGCTGCTGCAGCGCAGCTTCAACCTCGATGCCGGTGAAGTAGTCACCCGCATCGACCACGGATACCCCCGCAGCGGTTACCGAGACGCCGCCGCCGGCGATCAGCGACTTGATGGCCTGGAGAAGCTGAGCGTTATTGCCTTTGTTGAGCGTCAAACCAGCCGCTGTCAGTACAGCCGCGATCTCCTCTTGGACGCTGTTGAGCCAGTCAGCGGTTACCACAGTGGCCGGAACGCCCGTGGTCGGGTTCCCTTCCGTGAAGCGACCACTGGTGGTCGCGCCTTCGCCGTCAATCCGATGCATGTCTTCTTTCCTCTTGCTTACGCGCCTTCCAAGGCGCTGATAAGGTTTCGTGCGATCAAGGCATGCCCCAATGCGTTGGGATGTAGGCCATCAGCCGTGGTGTCCAGGTTGCTGGTGCCACGGAAAACAGCGTAGTTGTCAACGAAATCGAGAGACCGCGACCGCGCAACGTCCTGCAACGTTGATCGAACATCGCTCATGCGGAACTTAAATGGGGCTGCTGGGCCATCTGGATCGGCCGGGTTCGCACACATCAACACCACGTCGCCGGCCGGTGCGAACAGATCGACCAGGGCGTTGGCAATGTTCTTCAGCCGATTGACGCTGGTCGGCGTTTCAACCGCGCCACGGTTGTTGGTGCCGAGCTGGACGATGAAGAACTCATCGTTCATTGACAAGATGCTCGGCCCAAATTGACCGAAGCACCGCCCGGCGTAACGGAAGAACTCGCTACCGATGATGCCCTGCGTCGTGATTCGACACACTTTTGGGATGCGGATTGCCTCCAAATACAGTGTCCGGGATGCCGTCGCACCCGACGGAAACACAACCCTGATTTCTACTTCCTTGTTTCGCACATACGGGATGTCATGCGAGCGAACCACGCCATAGGCTTCGGCGGCAGTCGTTGAGAACTGACCTTGAAGCGCGCCGTCAACATAAATCTGGTAATCAGCGCTGTTGCCGGTTGTGGTGGAGTAGACCAGTTCCAGCTTGTCACCCGTAAACGGGAACTTGATAGACACGGTCGCGCCGGTCGCCACTGCCGCCCGGTACTGCTTCCCCAAGACAGCTGCGACAGCGTCGGTTTCAGTGACCGTCGCCGATGTGGAAAGCGTAACCGTGAACGGCGCGATCCCTGGATAGAGGTCAATGTTGCGTCTGAACTCAGCCGTGGACTGGCCAGACGGCGAGTACGACCAGTTCGAAAGCACCGGTTCAATGCCGTCGAAGTACTCACGACCGATATGCCGCTTGAACTCATTCGCAAACGACGGCGAAACGTAGTTGTCTCGCGGGTCGCCAAGTGTCCCTGTGCGCGGCGTGCTCACTGAGTTCTCGGGAAGCGTTGCACCCCAAGTGATCGAGTCGCCAGCGAGCGTGACGTAAACAGCCTGATGAAGTGGGTCTGTTAGAGCGCTCGCCAATTTACGAAGCTGCCCTCCGTAGTAGTGCGCCTTCTTGCTGGGATTGATTGCCGGAAGCAAAATGCCGGCAGGCCGGATAGCTCCGCCGCTCTTGAAATAGCCGTTCGTGTAGAAGTTACGGGTGGGCACTTGGCTGACCACGAAGGTCTTTCCACCCAAGTCAACAACGCGCCCGGTCACCGCTGCCTCCAGCTTAGTGAAGGCCGCCGTGTCATTGGTGCTCCCGTCAGCGGCTGCACCATAGTCCTGGGCACTTGGCATCTCGCGTGCTTTGTCCTGCAGCTGCCGGGACACACCACCGACGCCAGAGGGCAGAAAGCGCATCAGCGTGGAACTCAGTCCACCCAGGGCATCGAGGAATGCAAGGCCAAACGGCACGCCAACCTTCAAGCGAACGGCGCGTCCACCTTTCTCACCGTAGGTCTCAGCACCGCTTGGATCATCAGAGAGATCCAGCTCCTTCAGCTGCACACCTTCGTTCATATCAACCATGACTCATTGCTCCACGAGAATGCCAACAGCCGGCGCCGACAACAGAGGGCGGCCGTCAGGCGTAAGAAGAAAGCGATTGGAAAGCGATCCGTACTGGAAGATGACGCGGGTATGTGCAGGCTTGTTCTGCCGGATGCGACATTCCAGCCCGGCATTCCCCCAAGCACCCAAGCGTTCGCCTGCAGCTGAGTCACCCGCTCGGAATTTGCGCACCGTCGTGCTGGGTGCGGCCACCTTCCATGTAAAGCGCCAAGGGCCGTTCGTCAGTGCTTGACCAGCGGCTGACATACCCGCACGAAAGGATCGGCACTCGTCAATTCGCACAGTGAAGCCCATGGCGGCAGCAAGGCTCTGGAAATATTCCCTGGACTGACCACCCTGGCTGATCAGTTTTGAAACCAGATCATCGCGGCGAGCCTGTTGGCCTTCGGCCAGCAATCCGGAACAGTTGTCAGGAAGCCCGGCAACGCGCTCCCAGTCCGCCAGCATCTCGCTCGTTGAAGACGGGATTGCCTCATTGATCAGCTGCCGAGCGCGGGCATCGATGCGTGCGAACTCTTGGGCAAGCGCTCCCAGCACGGCGGTTAGCACCGCACCGCGATTACGTGGCCACGCAGCGCCCTGCGGCAGCAGTGCCTGCATCTGCTCGCGATAGTCGGTGCCGCTCAGAGCCATGTGATGGTCCCCAAGGCAGGAATCTGACCGGGGCCGGCCACTACGTTCCCACCTGGAACGTTGATGGTGTGATCAACCTCACCCAGCGAGAGCGAAACCGCTTCGCGCAGATGACTGATAAGCAGGGTTCCACCCGGCTCCGCTTCACGACGGAAGACATCCTTCAGCTCCGCTGTTACTGCTTGGCGAACTGCCGGCGTGTCCGGAACCACAGCGATGTTCATATTTACGAGTAGCACAGCTGGAGCCAATGCGATTACTTCTGCAGTGACCGGACGCCGAGCATCGAGATACACCTGTACGGCCGCGATCTCCGTGTTGTCTGGGATATTGCTGGCATCGTTATCACGCACAAAGAACACACCCACCGTGCCTTCGCCCAGCCACTGCGGCTTCACCCAGACACGCGTCACACCTGGGACCTCACGTGCCCATGTGGCGTAATCCGGCTCAGAACCACCTTGCGGCGGCCTCTGGATACGTTCCAGCAGCCGGGCGCGCAGCGCGTCGTCACTTTCCACGTCCGCTGCGCCGCTTAGCGCGGTGAAGGCTGTCACCGTGGCATTGACGCCCATCACCTGGGCGGCAAGGGTGAGCCGGGTATTGATTGCCGCTTCGCTCTCAAGGCCGGGTGTTCCGGACACCACGTCCACCGTAGCCAGGCCGGCGGCGATGGTGGCCGCCGCCGTGGTGGCGTACTCCATGCCATCGGAGCGCCGTACCACGGTGCCGGCAGGGATCTTCACCCCGTCCAGACCGATGAACTGGACGGTGCCACGGGCAGGCACTGCAGCGGTGCGGGTGATCTTCCACACCGCTGCCCAACGCTCCAGATACTCTTTCTCGGCGCTGTCGAGCATGACCTGCCGGGCCACCCAACTGATGAATCCATACAGGCCATGCGCGACGGCCGCCAGCACCCGGCCCAGTACGCTCAGGTTGGAGCGACGCAGGCGGGCGTCGGCGCCTGGAATGCGCGACTCGATATCCGTCGCAACACGGTCCACCAGCTCGGGCATGGATGGGCGGTTAAACGCCATTTGATTGACTCCAGAAGTTTTCAAAGCGGTAGCGGGCGGTGGTGCCGGTGGAACGTTCAATCTGGATGTCCAGCAGCAGCACCTCGGGCCGGACCCAAGAGGCCTGCACGTCGATGCTCCTAGCGATGCCGTCGTCTTTCAGCCAGGCCAAAGCCGCAGCGGCATACGCGCGTGCGCGCTCCAGCGTCGTGGCGCGCTGTTTCTCCCGCGAGAGCAACCACAGGTGTGAGCCGATCTGATCGCCATCCCAAGCGCTGTAGTCATCGCCAAACCAGCCGCGACGGTCACCGTCATCGGTTGGCAGCACGTCGCTGTCTGCGGCGCGGCGGTCAGTGAACAGACTGATGATGACCGCGCTCTTGAGGCCATCGTCAGCGGCCAACTGCGCCCCATCCATGAGCCAATCAAAGTCCGGCTTACCCTCGATGGCGATGGTGGCCACGTCCATCAGTCCATCTCCTGGTTCGGCTTGGCGGTATTAGCAGTGCCGCCCTGGATACCGCCGTGATCATGGCCGTTGAAGGTGGCGCGCATCTCCTGCATCGATCCGCTCTTGTCGCTGATATCACCGTCGCAGGTGATGTTTCCTTCGACATGCAGGTTGCCGGTGTAGACCGCGTTTGGTGCATCCACGCGCAGGCTGGTTCCGGCCCTTACTTCCACAATGCGACCGTTCTTAAACAGGACGTAATCCCCCTCATGGCTGTAGAGGGACACTTCGCCCGGAGCCAGATCACGCTTGCGATAGCGGCGGTCATCCACCGCCAGCGCCACCATGTGGCTGCGCGAGCCACCCACCGCCACAACGATGGCTTCGGCGCCGGGCAACGGCACGCTGGTGAAGCCGTATTGCTGAAAGCGCTCGGATTTGGCGCGGGCTTCCTCGTCCAGCATCTCCAACTGCAGTTCCTGAACCTGGCGCGCGTCATCGATCAGCGCGACCACCGCGCGGCTGATCATCAGCCGGAGTTTGTTGGGAATGTTCATGATTAGAAGAAGTCCTCCACGTCTTTGTTCTTCTTCGCGCCACGGCGCTTTGGCGCTTTCTTGGCGGTGACAGGCTGGCTGCTGTAGGCCTCTTGCGGGGTCAGAATCAGATTGGTTCGCTTGCCCTGCTCATCGGCGATGAGCTCGACCTCGCGGATCAGCAGGTCACGATCCAGGCGCACGGTTGGCGAGCGGAAGCGCACGATGCTGTTGGGGTGCCAGATGCCACCAGCATGGGTCCAGCCTGCGACCTCGCAGCGCACCGTCAGCGCCCTGGCAGCGCGCACCGTGGCTTCCCATTGCGCCCGCTTGGTAAGACTGGCCAAGTCGCCTTCATCCTCGGCAATGATCACCAGTGTCCGGGCACGTTTGACGCCGCTGTCGGTGGCCACCGCACGCAATGCCGAGGCGGCTGCGCCATTGACCTGGTCACTGCCGGCGCGCTGGCCTTTGACGATGTAGGTCTTAAAGCGCTGGGAGGCGTCATTGCTGGCGCTGCAGGAGCGAATGTTCTCGCCCTCGACCAAGGGCGTGGCCACCGTGCCGCCACTGCCCGCCATGCCAAGTACCAGGCCGCCCTTGCCATCGGACAGCAGCAGCACGCCTCGCTGGCGGGCTGCGCGCTCCAGGCAATCAAAGACTGACTCGCCCGGCTCGATGGCAAAGCTTGGGAACGCGGCGCCCAGTTCCGTTTGGACCAGTACGGTGGTGCCGTAGGGCGTGGCCAGATCACGGGCGATCTGATCCAGACGCACATTGCGCCACTCGCCCTTGCCGTGCTCGGCAGCACAATCGACCAGGTCGGCCGTGGCGTCTCGGCCGGAAACGGTCACCCCGTGGCTGTATGCGTCATAGCCGGGCTCGACCTGGTCAACGTACCCGGTCACCAGCGGCACCTTGTCCAGGACGACACTGGCGCTGTCGCCTGTGCGGATCTCGCGAGGCTCGGCCTGCTCGGGCCACAACTCAGAGATACCCAGCGAATACGAACCGCTGATCTCTTCCATGCTGCGGCGAACGTTGATCGACTTCCACCCACCGTAGGCGGTGCTGTTGACGTTTAGGGTCAGATCACTCACTGAACACCTCCAGCGCGCTGCCGCCCGGCACGTAGCCCGGATGGGCGATGCCGTTGCGTTCGATGATCTCGCTGTCGCGGCTGCTGTCGCCGTGGATCTGATAAGCCAGTACCAATGCCGGCAGCGTGCGGGTCGGGGTCAAGGTAACCACGCGTGACAGGTCGGCACCGCGCACATTGATGTCGGTCACCACAGCTGCACGCAGGGCCACCAGGGCGCCATACAGAGCATCGCTGGGGGTGGTGTCTGCGACCTGGTCGATGCGCTCCACCAGTCCATCCCGCACCGCGATGGCATCCTCATAGCTGGGAAAGGTGCGATCAGCGACGGCCAGCGCCTCTTCGATCACGGCCAAACCACGCACCAGTTCGGTGATGGCGGCGTGGTTCTCCACGCCAACCGTGCGCAGTGGAGTGCTGGCAGCTGGCGCGGCCTGGGTGCCGAACGTACCGAAGCTGGCCAACACCCGACTGGCGACGGCCGGGGTGGTCGACGAGCGCAGGCGGGAGAAAATTCCGCGCACCTGGTTGGCCAACCCCATGCCATCGCGCAGCAACGTGGACAGCCCTGGGGAGAGGTTGGAGATGATGGCGATCAGGCCGCTGGCCGAGCCGACGCCGCCGACCGTGTCCACCACCTCGCGCGCCTGGTCCAGGAAGGATTGCGCCTGCGCGATTGCATCACCCTGCAGCCAGCCCGGCAGGCCGTCGAAGCTGAAGCGGTCCAGGAAACTTTGCCCGGACGCATCGGCGGCATCGTCGGCGCGTTCGCGGACCACGTCCTCCGTAACAACCGTGGCGGTCGGGAACTTGAATTCACCGGTTTCAACGCAGCTGAAATAGATGCGGCTGCAGCCACCTTCGGCGGTGGAGTGCTCCACCGTCATGCCCTCGGTGGTCACGCTTACCAGCATCTCCCCGTACTGGGGATGCACCAGCTTGCCGCCACCTTCGTTCTCTACCGCTTCAATGAGCGCATCGCGGCGCTGCATGTAGTCCTGGCCGAGCAGGATGGCGCTGATGCGGAACTCGCGCGCACGGCGGCCAAGATCCTCGGACACCGGGATATCGCGGAAGGGATATTCATGCAGCGTCGAACGGCGGCCAAACTGGCCTTGATCGTTCACTACATCGAAGGCGATGCCGCGATAGGAAGCTGGTTGCAGTTGGTCCTTCCAGGCCATTACTGGTCGCCTCCCATCATGCGGCCAGTGCGCGGCACGTAGCGCCGGCTCGGGCTTGTGCGTGTGGTGACATTGGTCAGGCCACGGGTGTTGGTCACCGCTGCTGTCACGCGGTCATCCTTGACGCTGATCGCCACATCCAACCCAGCATCGCGGCGGGCTTCGTCCTGGCGCCGGGCAGATGCGAGCAAGCCGCGGCCTCGACTACGCCGCATGGTGTGGCCCACATCCTCCTGCAGGGTCTCATCCTGCATGCCGTCTGCCAGGGTGCCGCGATAGCGCAGCAACGGGGCTGCTGCCAGCGCGGCCAGGGTCGCGCCGCCCAGGGCAACACCACCGGCCAGCGCCTTCCATTTGCCGCTTGCCTTGCTGTCCTCGGTGGCTTCCTGCAGCAATCCACCGCCGCCGCCCATGCCCGAGAACAGGCCCGGCGCTGCGCCCACCACGAATACGGGCGTGGCACCACCGGCCTGCTGCAGGGCGTTGCCCATGACCAGGCCCGAGGCCAGTCCGGCAGTGTTACCGCCCAGGCTGGCCATCAGCTTACCCAGCTGCCCCTTGAGCACGCGTCCGCCAACATAGGCGCCGCCTGCAGCTGCTGCGCCAGCACCAGCCAAACCAAAGCCGTCCAGTCCCAGGCCGTCTTCGCTCGTCAGGTACTTGATCGACTCGGCCAATGCCTTGTTGAAGGGCTGGGCGAACTGATCGCCAGCCTGGGCAAGGGTGGCCCGCAGCACGCCGGCCTGTGAAACGGCGTTGTCCATCGTCTCGCCGAAGTCACGTTCCGTGGTCCCACCAGCGCTTCGGGTCTGGGCAGCGATCTGCAGGATCTGATCGATCTTGCCTTCCTTCATCGCGGTGTTGATGCCCTTGATGGTGTCCAAGTCGGCTTTGCCGAACGCCTTGGAAATGAAACCAAAGCGCTCCCGATCGGTACCCAGCTTGTCGTACATGGTCTTGATCTCGGCCATGACTTCAAGGGCATTGCGGCGATCACCATCGCTGTTGAAGAACTTGATGCCCGTGGCTTTCTGCGCCTCGCGCATGTAGTTGGCGTTGGTGAACAGACGCAATGTGCTGTCCATCAAGGTGCCCACGCGGTCCTTCGTGGTCGCCGTGCCCAGGCCTTCGACCAGCGCAAGGGTTTCATCGAAAGTCAGGTTGGCGGCCTTGGCGTTGCCCGCTGCCGTGGCGAACACGCCAGCCAGATCCTCGATCTCGATCACGCCGGCACGGCCGGCTACGGTCATCTTGTCCAGGATCTCCAGCGCCTTGCCCGGCTCGCTCAGGTCGAACTGGAAGTGCTCCTGGGCTGACTGCAGCGCGGTGGCCAGCGTGGTGGCCTCAGAGCCGGTGACGCGCATGCTCTTGTTGATGGCTTCGGTGGCCGGCAGTGCCTGGGCGTATTCCAGGCCACCGGCCGCAAGCTGGCCGAAGCCACCCTCCAAGGCCTGGAAGGTGTTGCCGGCATCGCGGGCCATCTGATGCAGCTCCACCCGCAGCTGCTTGACCTGGTCGCCGGTCATCCCTGCGGTCTGCTTGATGCGGATCAGGCTCAGATCCGTCTTGGCCGACTGCATCATGGTGTTCACCGCGCCATAGCCCAGACCAATCTGAGCCAGCAGGCCGGTGGTGGACTGCGCGAAGCCGCGCAGGTTGTCGAACTCACGCTTTACGGTGCCTACGAACTTCTTGGTGCCACCCTGGGCCTCGGTCAGCCCGCGCGCCCAGTTGCGGGCATCCAGAGATAAGCGGGCGGCGAGGGACAGGGTGTTATTCATGGTCCAGGAGTTCGGTCAGTTGGTTGGCAATCCACACGAAGTGCCATTCGGGCAACCGGCGGATCGCTTCCACGGTCCAGCCGGTTTTCAATGCAATCAGCAGCTCGGCTTCCAATCGGAAGTGGAGACGGGCCGCTACGCTTCCCCCGCCTTGTCCAGCTCCAGCTGTGCGCGCACCAGACGGTTCATGTCGGCCGCCTTGAGCTTGCCGAGCATGGCCAGAGAGAACGGGCCTTCAAAGGTGCCAATGCGTACCAACTGACGTGCAATAAGCGCGGCGCGGAAGGACATCGGCCGCTCGGCCGTGGCGTCGCTTTCAGCGGCGAACATGTCCTCGGCGAGCGCCTCATGCATCACGAAGTCCTTATGGACCGTGTCACCGATACGCAGGCCGTGCTTCAGCGTGCCGTGCATCGTGCCGTCCTGTTCCAGGCGCAGGCCTTCGGGAAGTTTGTTGACTGCAGAGCCGTCCATCAGACCACCTCCTCTGCAGGCAGCCCTTCGTAGACACAGCGCGCCGTGCCGTCGCCGCTGTTGACCACGGGTGTCTCCACCGACCAGGCATTGCGGATTGACCACACCTGCCCGGTGTCACCTTCAAAGGTAACGGTGGCGTCTTCGGTGTGAAGCTCCTGGACGCTGACGCCCTTACGAAGCGAAACGCTGCACTCCACACGGGATTGCTTGGGCGTTTCGCTGAAACCCAGCACGGCGTTTGCGCCCACCTGGGTGGCGCGGGCCACACCGCCCACGTCAAGCGTGGCACCAGGCATGGTTTCCAGCAGCATGCTGCCGATCTTGATCTTGGCTTTGCCAAGGCGCTTGAGGGGATTGGCCATCGTCGGGCTCCGTTACTTGATGAACTGGACCAGCCCTGCAAACACGCGCAGCTGGTTGATGAGGTCGGGCGGAATCAGTGCATCAACACGGTCCCGATCGCTGGCGTTACGCTCCACGATCAGGTCGGCCTTGAACTGGTCGAAGTTCTCGACCAAACCAGCTTCTTCCAGCTCGCGGAACAGGTGCAGCAACTCCATGCGGATCACGCTGGGCGTGGCCACCGCCTGGCCGGGGCCGTAGTTGGTGCCGTCGTCAGCCAGCTTGTGGCGCGGGAAGCGCGCCGCGATGCGGGTACGCACGGCATAGCGGATGTAGGCCAGCGTGCGCACCGTCTCGATGTTGAGATACGACTCATCCGGGATGCCGGTGGCGTCTTCCTGGTACGTGGTGATGAAGCGCTCCACGCGTACCAGGTCGCCGCTGTCCACTACCGTGGTACTGATGCCCTTGTAAAGCAGCAGGTTGCGATCATCGCGGTCGAAGCGGTCCTCCTCGGCCGGTGCCAGTAGGCCCGGCAGCAGCAAGGTCTGGCGCGGGCGTGCCGGGTCGGTCTCGGCGGCATCGACGGCGGCGGCTACCGCCGCCCAGATCCACGGCGCGCTCGGCGAACGGCTGGCGCCCAGGATGGTCAGGTGCGGGCTGTTCTGCGCATCGCCCAGGGTGATCAGCGATGCATGACTTCCCGAGGCGCCGACGAAGGCATGGCCTTCGTTCTGATCCAGCGGACCCCAGCGAACGGCCAGCCAGGCCGTGACTGCAGCCAACGTGGCGGCGTCGGTGAAGCCGATAGCCAGGGTGTTGTACTGCACGTCGGTCATTGCCGCGATGGCATCGGCGATGTTCGGGTTTCCCGCACCGTTGGCCAGGGGCACGATAGTGAGGGTTAGGCCTGCCGGCAGCATCTCGCCTGCGTAGTAGTTCACGCGCACATCGATGCTGTTGCCTTCCACGCCCTTGTGTCGGGCAGTCAGGGTCACCACGCCTGCGGCATTGGCTGCCGTCACTGGCAGCTGTGTGGCGGCGTTGACGGCGGCGACGATGGCCGCCGCCACCACGGTGGCCGATGCGCCAGCGGCAACACCCACCTGCAGGCGAACGCCACCGACATACAGCGCGAACGTGCCAGCAACGCTTGGGCCTGCGGTCACCGTGATGGTGCCCGTAGCCGCAGTGCCGGCGCCCAGCTCATCGACGGCGATGGCGGTCACGTCCAGGGTGCGGTTGGCTACCTTGAAGGCGGTGAGCATGTTGGCAAGCTGCGAGCCACGGCCAAATGCCTGCTCGGCCTGCGAGGCCGAAAGGATCTTCGTGGGCACGTTGGCATTGATGGTGCCGGTAGCCAAACGCATGCCGATCACCAGCACCTTGTGCGCCACGGCAGGCAGGCCGCGCATGGCCTGGCTGTTGTCGAACTCCAGGTACTGCCCCGGCGTGCGGAGCGTGAGCGGGATCGAATTGAACGAAATCACTGGGTCTTCTCCTGGGCCGAAGCCTTGGCGGATTTGGATGGGGTGGCCTGTTCGGTCACATCGCCGTCCTTCAGACGGCGGCGCCAGTAGGAATTCATCTCCACCGGCTCACCCTTGGGCGGCAGCATGCGGAGCGTGTCCGGGCGGATGACGGTGATGCCGGCGGCCGGCACCAGGTGTTTGATTTCGGGCATGCCTATTGCTCCAGGTGCACGGTGTCGGCGGCGTCCACATGGCCGTCCTGCGGGGCCATGTCGATATCGCCATGGAATGTCTTGAATTCGTCCAGGACCGGGCCACCGTCGCCTTCAGCACTGACGTACATGGGCAGCACGAACTGCACCCCGTAAATGGCAGCGCCTTGTTTCTCCAAGTCGCCTGTAAACAGGTTGTCGATGCCGGCAAAGCGCATGGCACCCTGGCCTGGCACTTCGTGCCCTTCCAGCAGATCGCACAGGCGCTCCACGATCTCGTAGGCGCCGATCTCCTGGCTATCGCCGTGCCGCCTGGCCAATTCGCCGCTGGCGTGCGTCGTGGCTGCGATCAGCCCCCACTGGCCGTCGATCACCACCTTGCCCTCGTCGGTCTCGGTGTCCTTGCGCTGACCGCCACCGAACACGACGAACACGCCAGGCGTGAGCCTGAGCAGTCGGCGGAAGGTGTCGGCATCCCAGTCAGCGGGCAGGCTTTCAACCGTCTTCAAGCGCTTCTCAAACTTGGCTTTAACCAGGTCGATCAGGTGCTGCTCAATCTGCGCGATGCTCATCCGAGGAAGTCCCCCAGCGTGCTGCGGTTGAACACCGGCTCCGGTGCGCAGTGCTCGGGCAGATCGGTACTGGCCGGTGCTTGGCCAACCGGGTCCACGCCGATGCTGACGAGCCCCTTGGCCACTGCCTGCAGGAACTTGAGCGCGTCCTCATAGCGACGGCGTACGTCATCGGTCGCGCGGTCATCAAACAGGTGATACCGCGCCACATCGCAGGCCACCCGCTTGAGTACCGTGGGCACAGTGGCCAACGGCAAGCTATAGCGCGTGGCCAGGTACGCATCGATCTCGGCATCGGCATCGGCCAGCTTGGCCGCGACCACCACCGCGTCGATCTCGCCGGCATTGTCGCGGTCGCTCAGCTGGATGATCTCGGTTTCGCCGAAGCGTGCGACCAGATCGGCCTGGGTTGCGTAGGACATGGGTTACTCGGCCTCATCCATGGGCCACGGCTGCGCTTCACCCAGGACGCCGGCATCGATGCCTTCCTGTGCCTGCAGCTTGGTGAGTACCAGGAAGCCCGGCGGCTTGCGCACCACGCCCTGGTGCTTGAACGGGGACAGAATCGGATAGGCGGCGAGCTTATCCAGGCGCGAGGTCACGTCGAGGTCATCGACGGCCGCCGTTTCCAGGGCACCACTGTCCGCCACCACGGCAGTGCCTTGGCCTGCATTGAGCGCATCACCCTGGGCATTGCTGTCGGTATTGCCCACATCCCCGATAACGTCGGTCGATTCATTGGCCGCGTTCCCGTCAGCGGTGGTCGGATTGGTCAGGGTGATGGTTTCGCTGCCCGCGCTGTTGGCATCGCCATCCTGGGCGCCCGGCGCCAACGCCGTTCCCGAGGCGGCCGTCTCAACGGCACCGGTCGGGTTCCCCGAGGCGGCGGTTTCGCTGCCGGCGCTGGTGGCCTGGCCGTCCTGGACAGCGGATGCCGAAGACGTGGCGACCTTGGCGGTCTCGGCAACGGGCTTGGCCACGGCCGGCTTCGGCGCGCTGGTCTTGCCCGTGTTGTTCTTTTGCTTGGCCATCTGGCCCTCCTGGATAGATCGGGGCGGCACGGCCTTCACCGCGCCGCCCCTGAATGCCGTGCGTTGCACACGGCCTACGCCATCAACCGGTTGCGATTACGCCGGGTCGGCGCCCGCGCCTTGGATCAGGTAGCCACCGGTCATGCCCGCGAGCACCGGGGTGGCGTCGTTGATCACCTGGTAGATGAAGGAGTTGGTGGCCTTCTCGAAGTACGGCTCTTCAACCGAGGGCATGCCGTCGATGGCATAGGTGTAGCCAAAGCTGGGTTCTTCCTGATTGCCCATGCCGTCTCCTGCGCCCTGCGCGACATAGGCCACGACAACGTCGTTGCCCCACACATCGCCCAGCGTGTCGGTCTGGCCGGTTGCCACCTTGGCACCGCCCACCACCACGTTGTCCACGTTCCACAGTGCCTTCAGCAGGTCCGTGGTGACGGCATCGCGGCCGGTGTACTTGATGCGCTCGATGATCTTTGGATTGAACTTCAGTTTGTTGAACGCATGGCGGGACAGCAGGACCGTGTTGCCTTCGACGCCGATGGTGTCGCCGATGGCTTCCATACCGGTGTTCACGTCCCTGTTCGGATCGCTGTCATCGCTGCCCCAGCTATTGGCAGGCAGTAGGGTCACCTTGTGATCGTTGTCGTAGTTGGCGGCGTTGCGTGCGAGCTGGGCGCAGTCGTATTCGTGCTCCAGCTGCATGGCGGCCAGCACCAGGTTGACCGACCGCGTGGCCAAGTTGAGGCTGGGAACCTGTTCGGCTTCCTTCATGCGCTCCTTCGGCACAACGGCTTCCAAGCCGCCCGGGACGATGGCGTAGGGCTTGCCCTCGTAACCGAATTCCAGGCGCTTGAAGCGCGCACCAGGTGCGCGGCGGGCGTTGTAGAGGCGGAAGGCTTCCTTGCCGAACTCGATCACCTTGCCGCCGTACGAGTTGACCGGGGCAATCGGGAACAGGAGGTGGCCGACGTTGCCGGCGCGGCGGTAGCCACGGGCGTGCTCGGAAAGGATCGGATCGACGACACGGGTTTGCGAGAGGTTTTGCTGACTCATCTGGGAGTTCCTGTTGATGCGGTCTATAGAGGGATGCCGCTAACGCAGCGGCGTGTTGCGCTGAGCGGAATCAGTTCGGGATCAACAGCACTTCGATGCGGTCGCCATCAGCGGTCGCCGCCTGCAGGGCGCGCGCCACGGTGACGCCAGAGGCCTTGGTGATGGCCTTACCTGCGGTGCCGACCTCGATGGCGGCGCCTTTGGCGATGGCGGCACCGGCCGTGACGATGGCGGTGCCGACCACTTCAACGGGGTACACCTCGCCGATGGCGGCACTGGACTTGGCCACGCCCAGGGTGTTGCCCGCAGCGGTGGCCGGGACACCAGCAACTGCGGTGAAGCGCTCGGCGACGATGGCCGCCGTGGCAACGAGCGAGAGGGTGAGCAAAGAGACGTTCTGGGTCATGTCGGTTCCTGACAGCGAGGGAATGGGTTGCAGTGCGGCTTACTTGCCGCCCACGGCCGTAACGGCGTCGATCCAAGGGGTGTTGGGGTGCTCTGCCTGGTAGGCCTTGGCGCGGGAGTACAGGTCGCTTCGATCCGCCGATACAGCCGCGCCACGGGGTGCGGTGAACTCCAAGGCCTGGGTTTCGTCGTCGGCGCCACCGGCCCTTTCGCTGAAGTCCAACTGCTTCGGCAGGCTGGCAAGGAAGGAGCGCATCAGCTCCGGCGCGGGCTGCTCCACATGGCCATCGCCCTCACCGAATGCCAGCGGCGTGGCGGTCGGCAGTGCCAGGATCAGCTCCACCACGGTGGCCCTTTGCGTGGGGAGGACGCGGCAACCGTCCTTGACCAAGCCATCGACAAAGGCAATCACGTCGTCGCGGCGGGCCTGCTGTGCGGCCTGGGCGTGCTGCAGCTCAATCTGCTGGATACGCTCTTCGCGTTCGTCCAGGGCACGCTCGCGCTCGGCGAACTCGGCCGCGCTATCCAGGGAATCACTGGGTGCGGTGAAGGAGCGCACCGTGGCCTCAACGTCGGGCTGGGCAGCTTCATCCAAGGACTCAATCTGCCAGGAGGGAAGCACCTGGTCTGCAGTCTCCAGGCCCTTCTCGGCAATCATCCAGTCACGGAAACGGCGGAACATGTCGGCCGCAGTGCGAAAGCCCCAACGGCGGTCGCTCATCGCAAAGGAGACCACGCCCTCATCGCTTTCAGAGAACGCCACGGCCTTCAGGCCCTTGACCGCCGGGGCGGCACCGCCCAGCCAGCCCACGTGCTTGATGTAGAGCTGGCCCGGCTTGGGGTTGGACGGGGAGTCCGGCAGATAGAAGGAGGCGCTGCGGTTCTTGTAGCGGCCCGCCTTACGGGCCTCGTTGAAGGCGGCGTCCACCTCGGTCTCTTCGGCGAAGAGCACATCGCCCTGGACGCTCAGGCCGCCCAGCCAGCCGTAGGCAGGCGCGTCGGTCTTCGGGTGGCCAATGACCACGGGTGCCGGCGACAGCGCGGGGTCGTAGCCCTCGGCGATCACCTTCAAGTCGGCGGCAGTGAAATTCACTTCGCGGCCGGAAGCATCCACATGGGTGCCGGCGCGGAAGATCTCGATCAGTCGGGGGGCGGGCTTTGTCATGCCGCCAGCTTCGCGCTGGGGCCGCCTGCGTTGGGTCCGACATTTGTCGGGAATTTTCAGCCCCTTGGGAGGGGGCAAAACGCACTTTACGCGCTCTCAGCCGGACTTGGCAGGCTCCCCGTGCCCGGCAACGGCGTTTGAAAGCCGTTTAAATCGTCCTGAGCGGCCGCCGAGGGGGCCGCTAGGTACATCCGCATGCCCTAGGGGGGCCGCTGGGGCTCACAGGGGCGGTTTTGAGAGGTCAGGTTCCGGCCAGCTTCTCGGCGTGTCGGGTGAGGATGGCCAGGATCTCGACGCGGTCGGTCTGACTGAAGCCGAAGATCTCCCGTCGAGGCAGGAACATCAGCCGGACGTGCGCCTTCACCGGGACCGATTTGGCCCACGCCCGGCCGGTCTTGGTCACGCCCTTCATGTTCCGGCGGTGCACCGGCACATTGACCATCTTGCGCACACCGTAGTGATGCGCGGCGGCATAGGGCACGTTGGTGCCGGCCTCGGCAAAACCCGGACCCGCGCGCCAGGTCAACGAGCGGAACAGGCGGTTGGAGTCGCGCAGGGTCTGGCCGCCCTGGCTCTTGGCCCGGTTGCTGGGCCACCAGGAGCGTCCATCGGGCGCGCGTCCTTGGGTGAAGCGCAGTTGGGTGCTGGTCTTCATGAAGCGGGCGATAGCGTTCATCGCGCCCAGGGCATTGGCGCTCCCCACCGCGAAGCCATCATGCAGCTGCCGCAGCCGCTGAATGATTACCTGGTCATCGAGCTGGACGCGCGGTTCCATCATTCCCCCTTCAACGCCTGGCGCTTGCTGGCCAGCACCTGGTCAAGGTTGGCCTGCCGATCGGCGCCGGGGTTGTAGTCCCAACCAGGATCGATGCCCAGCGGGATCTGCATCACCTCGCCCGTGCGCTTGTTGACCCACTCACGGCGCTTGATGGGCGGCGCCTTGTCCGGTGTCTTGCCCATGGCGCGCAGATCGCTGTCGGAGACCTGGATCACCGAGCACCGGCAGTTCCAGCCATTGGGCGGACGGTGGGTATTCCAGAAAGGGTCATTCCAGGGAAGCGTGAGGCCGTTCCAGGCACGGTGCTGCTCGCGGGTCCGGTTGTCGTCCACCGCGTCGTACATCAGATAGGGCGCGTCCTCTGCCGCTTCCTGGATCTGCTCCCACTCGCCAGCGGCGTAGGCCGTCATCACGTTGGTGCGGAAGATGGTCTCAATGCGCCTGGCGCTGCCCAGCTGCACCAGCTCGGTTTTGCCGGTCACCGGGTCCACCTGCTCGCGCTGTCCCCACCAGCCGGCCTTCATCAGCTTGGGCGTCAGTTCCTTGGCGAACTGAGCCTTGGTGCCGCCGTGATCCAGCGCATCCGTAATAGCTCGCTGCACCTCGGCAAGCAGATCGATGTCGGCCATCTTGGCCACGGTGAACGAAGCTTGGTTTTCTTCCTTCCACACATCGCGCCAGCTGAAGCTGGCCTTCAGGCCCTTGCGCCGGAAGAAGCGCAGGGCCTGTTCGGGAGGAAGATCAAAGCGGGCTTCAATGGCCATGACGTGCGCTTAGAAGAATTCCGGCTTGGCCACGGCGCGCGTCAGTGCCATCAGCCCCTTCTGCAGGTCAGTGGCACCGATGCTCACCCAACGCTTATCTGTCTCGCCGCTGGCCTGCAGCTTGCCTACCAACTCGCCGAGTTCGGCGCCCTTGCTCTTGATCTCGTTCATCAGATCGATTTCGCCTTGGGACAGCTCGCGGTAACCCTTGATTTTGCGGTGTTGGTTGTCCACGTCGTTACTCCTTTGGTGTGCGGCCGAGCAGCCGAGCGGCAAAGCCGCACCGTGCCAAGGCCTGGGTGAGATCAGAGTTGGGCGGGCCTTCGGCCAGCTCGATCACGCGTTCCCGGAACTGTTCCAGGTCATCGGATTCATCCAGCAGCTGCAGCAGCTCCTGGACGCGTGGTTCCACGAACGTGCGCCATTCCAGGCCATTGCTCTTGGCGGCGGCGATCAGCTGGTCAATTCGGTCCTGGGCTTCCTCGCGCTGCCGTTCCAAGGCGATGGGTTCAGCGAAGTCGGCCGCAGCGGTCGTATCGCGCCCTGGCAGCGGCGAGCTGGGGAAGGATGGAGCCTCTTCCCAGTGGGCACCGTAGCGCTCCCGGACGTGCGCCAGGCTGGGCTTGAATCCCATTGCCTTGACCTTGGTGTCGCGCTCGACGGCAGCGTCCAGGTCTTCCGGCTCTTCCAGCACGCGGTAGACGCGCGGCGGCTGGGCGTTGGGGAAGTTGAACATGGTCAGCCATGTGACCGGGCCAAGGTTGAAGCTCTCGCAGATCAGATCCGCATCGGCTTTAACGATGTCCTGGCGCACTTCCATGTGCACTTCGGCCTGTGACTTTGAAGAGCCATTTTCCGTAGTCATGGTTTGGCCCAACACCACCTTGGCGATGGCCTCATCCATGGTGTCGTGCAGGGCTTTGTAATCCGAGGCGCCGCTGCGCTTTGCTTCCAGCAGCTCGATGATCATTCCATCGGGAACGATTACGCCGCTATCGGTACGGATGGCCCGCAGTGCTGCCAGTAGCGCCGCCTTTTCAGCTTCGGTCGCACCTGGCTTGAACTTGCCAACACCTGTTGGCGCAGCAAACTTCTCAACGAAGGTGAGCCAGAAAGCAATGTCGTTGCGCTTGAACAGTGCCGGCCAGTACAGCCAATGTGCCAACCCGATGCCATAGGGCTCATCGTCATGGTCGGCGCCCGTGGCGATGTGCCAGAAGTACGGCGCGGGGGCCGGTTCGCCCTTGAGCATCTGGGAAGGGGTCAGCAGACGCAGCGCCCCGTCAGGGGCAAAGCGGAACCGGCGGCGGTTACGGACCTTGATTGCCTTCCAGCCCAGCTTGCCGTCCTGGATCTCCCACACCAGCTCAGCCACGCTGAAGCCATAGAAGACAGCCCACAGCATCTTGTCGGTGAGCCCGTCCCAGGCAATGCGATTGAGCTGGATGCGCAGCCAGTCGGCGGCCTGCTGGTCCACCGCGCGATCGCTGGCGGCGTCCACCTGCCACTCCGCACTGATGACAGCATTGCGGCGCTGCTCGAAACAGGTCTTGACCTGCCAATCGCTCTTGACCTGTTCGTAGATCTCCAAGTTGCCACCGCCACGTGCCCGTAGTACGCGGTCAGTGGGCAGCAGCAGTGGGCCTGTGTAGGGACGGGTGATATCCCGGCCATCGGCCGTGGTGGCGATTTCAAGGCTGGTCTCAGGGCGCTTGATCGTTTCTTCTTGTGTCACTGGAAACCTCCAAAATCATTACCGCCAGCGACGGTGCCAAAACCGGTATCAGTGAAACCAACGCGGGAGCCGGTGAATGCACCTGCTACGCCTGCAGCAGTGCTTGCACCGGCAGATTGGAACTCCATGGGCACCACTTCCACGCGGGCAATGCTGTTGCCCAGGACAAGGGCGACGGCCGCATCGCCATGGCGCTTGCCGCCGCTCTTGGATGTGACCCGTTTGTTGGGGATCTTGGGCACGCCCTTGACCACTTCCACGGCACGCAGGTCATCCAGCCATTCGCCGTTGCGGGGCAATCCCTCCAGGCTGCCGTCTTCCAAGTCGGCCTTCAGTGGTGGGAACTGCTCGCTGTAGAACTTTTCGGTGATATCGACTTGGTCGATGCGGTTGCTGCCGTAGCGCTGCATGGCCACTTCGGCGAGGTAGGAGCCGTTACCGGTGGCATCCAGGGCGCCGGCACGAAACCGGGGCAGCCGATCCACCACAAAGAACAGCACCTGGCGCTGCTGATCGAAGGGGATATTGCTCATCTCGATAGCGAAAGGCACCCGCCGTTTGAGCGATGCCGTGTATTCGACCTGCGGCACCAGCACGGACAGATCCACGTAGCGGCCGAAGTCCAGACCAAAGATGCTGCCGCGCACTTTGGCACCCTGGGTGGCCAGCGCCTGCAGCACGGGCAGCACTTCTTCATCCAGCCAGCTCTGCACGTCGGCCCGGCGGATGTGCTCCGGCAACTCCGCGAACGCATCATCCCGTGCCACCTTCAGGACCGGGGTGGTCTCATCCATGCGCTGCTCGATGACAGCGCGGGACAGATAGGCACCGGCACTGTTGCGAGGCACGCAGTCCAGTTCTTCCTCTGAAGCGCTGCCATAGGTGCCATACACCTCATCGATGAATTCAACCTGTGCAGGCTCGCTCCAGGCTTTGGCCAGGCGCATGCACACACGCTCAAAGAGCCCTTCTTCCACGGCGAGCGCGAATGTGACGCGGTGGACCGACCCGCGTCGCTTGCCGCTACGGATCTCCTGGATGACCTCATTGAAGGGGTTGTCCACACCGTTGTGCGTGGAAATCAGCCGAACCTTGCCGCCCCAGATCAGGAAGGCAACGGCGGCCTTGAGCAGCTCGGGCAGGTCATCAACGAAGGCGGCTTCGTCGCCTACCAGCACACCCTGGCGACCGCGCAGCTTTCGCGGCCTGCTGGCCAGCGCAATGATTTTGAAGCCACTGTTGGGAAAGCGAATGGTGTAGGTCTTGATGTGCTTGTCGTCTTCATCCTCATCCCACAGCCCTTCGGCGATGCTGCTGGCTGCGTGGTTGAAGGCGCGCGCCCACATTGCGCACGCCTGGATGTATTCCTCGGTCATTTCCTTGTCGGTGCCGAGGTAATAGACGTTCTGGCCGCCAGCGGATTTGTCCGAGGCGGCGATCAGCACATTGTCCGCAGCCTCGGCCCAGGTGATGCCGGTACGGCGGCCTTTCTCCATCACCTTCAGGTTGGACTGGTCGGCAATCCAACGCTGCTGATAGGGCATCAGGGTGGCTGGCACATCCCGTTTGGCAGTGTTGGGGACAAGCTGGCGGGCAGCATCGCTCATGCGCTGTCGGTCCTGATGCCGAGAATGCTGGCCCGAATATCGGCGGCCGCTTCGGCGGAGAGGCCACCTGACTTCACCACCTTGTCCAGCGCCTTTTCCTGATCGCGCAGCAAACGCTCCCTGGCTTCTGCAGCGATGGCCTTGCGCACGTTCACATCGATGCGCTTGGTGTCGATGGCGTCCTTCGCCGCTCGCGCCAGCTTGCGGGCGGTGTCCACATCGACCTCTTTCTCCGACGCCTGGTGCCGCATGGCCACGTCAGTGACCAGCGTCACCACTGCGTTGGTCAGCAAGGTGCTGGCCTTCTCGCCCAGACTGTCGCCGAACTCGCCAACCAGCGCTTGGGAGGCTCGGTCGATATCGCGCATGCGCGCGGTCATCTCCGCGAAGCCCTGCTCGTACCGATGCAACGCTGATCTGGAGATCTCCGCTGCCGGTTCGCCGGGGAAGTTGGCCTGCAGGTCTGAAATCTTTTCGTCCAGTGTCATCCGGTCATCGCGGAGCAGCTTCTCTACGTAAGCCTTCTGCTCAGCGGGCAGCCGGGTGACGGTGGATTTGGCGCGTCGCTTGGGGGCGGCCATGGCTTAGCGCGGGCTCGGGCGGCTGACGCCAGGCACCATCGCGGCGCCTGTGGCTACTTCGTGGCCACGGCTGGTCAGCTCGGCGGCAAGCACGCCTTCTACCGGTTCATGGACACGCACCAGCCCCTGGTCTTTGAGCCAGTGCAGATCCGTCATCACATCGTCCTTGGTTGCAGCCACCGCAAGGTGATGCAGGCCGGCATGCAGCTGGGAGCTGTTGGCGCGATAGCCCAGCTGCTCGGACAACAACCGCAGCAGCACCAGGCGACGGTCTTCGCGCAGGCGATCAGCGAAAGTCTTGGGGTTCATTCAATCGTTCTCCAACAGGTGTTTTTGTACGGTTTGAAGCAGCAGGTTGGAGGCTTGGATCTTGCCTTCCATGGAAGAGAGCCGTTCGAAGATTTGTCGAGACGCAGCGTGGGTGAGGTTGTTCTGCTGGTAGATCTCCAAGCGAGCCACGCGGGCTTCCAGACCGGCGTGGCGCCACCACAGGAACACTCCAACCAGGAGATTTCCCATCGCTACTGCAAGCAGCAAGACCAGCAACGGCAAAACCATTTCGTTCATCGCTGCTCAACCTCGGCTGCGCAGTGGGTGCAGCGTTGGGCGGTGGGCACCGCCTTCAATCGCGCTGCGGGAATGGCTTCATTGCAATCAGCGCAGATCAATGACTGGCTCCCTATCTCGCGCCTGCGGTTGTCCTCGTAGGCAACCTGGGCGGCACGCTGCTGGTTGAAACTGACCCATGCGCGGTCCTCGCACTCGCCCCACTTATCCGCGTCGTCTGGCACTCGGATGCCCCTTGCCTTCGATCATGTCGCTGAAGTCCAACCACGTGCCCTCATAGGCCGCAGCCATACCCCGCAGGTGTGCTGCCTTCTCGCCACGCGCATTGGCCGCTTCGGCTTTACAGCGCCTGGCCATGTCGTGGTATTCATCGCGCAGGCGGGTCAGGTCCGACACCGTCGCCACGACTTCCTTTTTCTTGCTGCTCACGGCTGCAGCCCTGTAGCTGGACCTGCTCCAGCGCCTTGCAGTACCAGTCCCACGCCGTCCGCTGGTACTCCAGCGAGGCCTGGATCAACCGCGATTTCGAAGCCCTGCAGTCGTGGTGCAGCGCCGCCACCTGGTCGTGGTTGTCCAACAGCACCGCCCAGGCGTCCGACGTGGCCAGCGGCAGCTCCGGGCATTCCTCCCGCAGGCTGGCGCTCGGTCCCGGTGGCGGGATCGGCGGCGGCGGGCCCTTGATTGGAACGGTTCCAGTGCTGCAGGACGTCATCGCCAGCGCGGCCATCACGCAGGTCAGGACGATTGCGCAGCAACTGTTCCAGCTCAGCGCGCTGGGCCTGTTGGAATTTGCGGTTGGCTTCATGGTCGGTTTCCAGTTGGGCGGCGATGGCGTCCATGCGATCTGCAGCATTGGCGTAGTCCAGGGTGGAGTTGACGGCGATCTGGCGGAGCTGCTCGGCCTCACCCTGCAGCTGCTCGATGTAGGCTTGGTCTTGCTTGCGGTCCTGCAACGCCTGGGCGCCTTCGGCCCAGCGATTGCCCGCCCACAGGCTGACCACCGCGACCACCACCATCACAACCAGCAGGGCAATGCCGGCGATGGGCAGCAGCTGCTGCACGCTTGCCTTTGCTACGGCGTCCTTCAGCATGTGGGCACCCCTTGCCAGCCAGCGGCCAGGTACGCCGGTTCCAGCGTCAGCAGGATGCGACGGGGATACGCGGTGTTTTCCTTGTGTGCCCAGCCAGCACGAACACGGTGTGGCTCGACCGCTCGCCAGTCATTGGCGTTGTCGCCAGCGGCCAAGGCCTTGCGGCGCTCGCGCAACATCCAGCCTTCGCCGCCGTTGTATCCGCGCAAGGCGAACACCCAGCGGCTGCATTGGTCCACCGTCCCGCCACCGATTGGCGCCACGCGGTCGTACAGCCAGCGGTCGTACAGTGCGGCGGCCAGAATGGCCTGCTGGGCGTTCCAGGGATCGAAGTTGCCCAGCTCGCGCGGGTAGACGGTGCCAATCCAGCTGGCTGTCGCTGGCATGAATTGCGCGATGCCGATTGCACCAGCGCCGGACTTGGCGCTCGGCCGGAATGCAGATTCCTGGTGCAGCTGTGCGGCGAGTCTGGCGGCATTGCCATCCACGCCCCAGGCACGGGCAGAGGCTTGCTCCACGCGATGGCGATACAGCGCTGAGGCTGGTGCTACGCGTGCCGTCGATGGAGCTGGCGATGCCGCTGCGGCCGGGTTGGAGACGATTCCGTAGATCAGGCCGGCGTAGACCAAGACCAAGAGCACGATGCCAACTGCGGCTTCCAGGCAATCAACGCGGTTCCGTTTGCAGAGCGCTTTCCAGCGCGCCCAGGCGTTCATCCGATCAGGCCTGCGGCGATCATGGCGGCGGCGATCAGAACGCCGCGGCGACTCTGTGCCATCGACCGTTCGATACCGTCCAGGTGACGCGGATCGGAATCAGGGAAAGCGGCACGGTCGAAGCCGTAGCCGATTGCACCTGCCATCGTGATCTTCGCTGCGGCCCACAGGTAACTGGCCACCAGCAGGTTGTTGAAGGTGGCCACCACCAGCAACAGCAGCACGCTGAGGGCCAGCCAGAGCCAGATGCGGCCGATACGGTTGCCGAAAGACTCCAGCGAGGATTTCAGTTTGTCGATTCTGTGACTCATCCGTGCGCTCCAAAAAAGAAGCCGGCGGCGGGACGAGCCGCCGCCGGCAAGGCGCAGGGATATCGGATGCCATGCCAACCGTTCCCCACGGGCTCCACTTTGCGTGGATGCGCCGCGCGATTGGGTGCGACATTTATCGCAAAAAGAAAGCCCCGCAGTGCGGGGCTTTGGTTGGGCTCAATCCGGTTCGTGGAAGAGACTGCCTTGCGTTCGTCGCCTATGCAATCTCCCTTGGATACGCACGATGCGTTCGATGTGTTGCTGGCTCATCTTGTACTCAGCGGCCAGGGCGCCCATGTTGTCGCGGTTCGCACGGCGGAAGATCTCCGCGTCACGCAAGGCCACATTCAAGCTGTCCCCGCTGGGCAAGTAATGCGAACGGCCACCCCAAAGCTGGGAGAGCGCCAGCATACCGGCGCGGGCGAGATTCATCGCGTCCTCTGGTGAGTAGCCCATGCGCCGGAAGGTCGCTTCCTGAACTTCTACAGCCTCGACCAAACTGCGCGCCCACTTCTTCGATGGCACGTCGTCGAAGCTTGCTTTCATGTAGCGCTCTGGATCGAATTCATCGCTGAGCGGCAGGTCGATCTGGTCGGTCATTACTGGCTCCCGTACTTCTCATGTGCCTTGGCCCGTTCGGCCTCGGCCATCTCTGGGGTGAACTGGTCCATCTCCACCATGCGTTCAATCCACTTCAACTGCCGTTCCAACGGTGTTTCCGGGTGTGGTGATGGCGTGATGCCGGTGGTGGTGCCCAGGTGACGCCCTGCACGGGCATCCTCTTCTTTCCTGCGCTCCTGCTTGGCATCGGCCTTGTCGGCCAAGCCGAACACCACGGCGCGCAGGTAGTTATGGCCATCCAGCGGCAACGCCAGGCTGGCGCGCTGTGCAAGCATGGTTTCCATGCCAGCCAGCCAATGGCCAGGCGCTGCAGGACGGCGCACGCCGCTGCGTTCGTCCTTACATACGCTGCCAACCGCCACCAGGTCGGCCACTTCCTGGGCGAGCTTCACCGCACGGGCAAGGCGCACACCCTGCTTGGCGGGCTTGAACAAGCCGAGGTACGAAAGCGTGGTGCGGCCAAGCTCAGGGCCAAGGCCTGCTGCGATCAATGCCAGGCGCTTACCTTCCTCTTCAATGAAGAAGGTCGTTACATGACCCTGGGTGCCGCATTCGGGGCAGGTTGCACGCATCAATCGTGCCCCAGCAAGCGCGGGCGGCGTGGCGAACGGGGTGGCGTGTCTGCCTTCGCCTGCACGTCCTTCGGCGACACCATCACCATCTCGCAGCGCGGGCGCTCACCCGCAAGCCAACAGCCGCTGTCACCCTGATAGTCGTACTCGACTTCGACGGCGTTGCGAATCAAACCCATCAACTTCAAGCCGTCTGCTACGGGCAGCATTACGTTGGTAAAGCCAATCTTGACCACACAGTAGTCCTGCGGCGACTTCTTCGCGCTCATCGCGCCCTCCTATTCGCATCGATCTGAAGCGCAGCCACCAGCTTGTGCAGCTGGTTGGCATTGAGCCATTCCAGACGTTCAACCTTGAACATGTGCTGGGCAGTGGCACGGGCGTATTCCCAGTCCCGGCCAGCGTCGGCCAGCAACGCTTCCAGCTTGCGCATCAGCGGCGTCTTATCGGTATCTGCAGGGCGGCCGCGATAGGCCGCCTTGCCATTGGCTTTCTTCTTGTCCACGAAACCCTTGGAGACCAGCGCCGCAATGACCTTGTCGCGCTCGCTGTCGGTCATCTTGGCGGCCGAATCCTTGCCTGTGATGTTGCGATAGAGGGCACGCCTGGTTTCTTCATCCATACCGAGCTGGGCGGCGGCGATGTGGACCTTGGCGAGCTGGGCACTGCGGGCGCTCTTGCCTTGGGTACGGCTCACCATGAGTCACGGTCTCCGTTGTCGATGGCTTCAAAGCGCCAGGAGTCGATATCCACGGCGGCGCGTACGGCCGAGGCGGTGACGCCACAGCCAATCTGGTTGCTTGCCTTGGTGGCAAGGCGTTCAGCTGCTGCCATCGCATCGGCCCTTGCTGGCGCTCGGCCATCCGGCCCGTGATTGCGGCGCAGCTGGGGCAGGAGCCAAACCAGCAGGTTGTTGATGTCCCGGGCGGTTTGGTTGTCGGTGACGGCCATCAGTGGGCCTCCAGCTTCTTCTGCCCTTCGGACAGGCCTTGATTCAATTGCGCCTGGCGGCCAGCTTCCCATCCCGCCCAGCGGTCATTCTCACTGGCGCGGCCTTTCTTGATCTCTTTGCCGCTGGTGCTGCCCAACTCGCCGTGATGGTGTCTGATTGCGGCATCAAGGGCCGCTTGCCTGCCCTCTGGAAGTTCGGCGCGCGGAAACAGCCTGCAGAGTGCAGACACAAAGCCCACCGCGAACTCTTCCCCGCGACGATCCTTGTTCGCCTGCTTGCGGATGCGCTTGGTGTGTGCAGCTTTGCCGCGCTGGAGCTGACGACGGAGGACGGCAAAGGCGTAGCTGGCGACCTGCGGATCTGCTCCGGCGCCGTGGAAGTGGATCACCGTCTCGGCAACCACGCGGAGTAAACCATCGCGTACGACAGTGCGACGACGTAGTTGAATAACAGGGGCGCAACGGTAGCCATCAGCGACAAGGTTCGCCAGTGCAAGCAAGGACGGGGGAACCATCCCGCCGCGATATCCCGTGGATGCCTCGGCTGCACCGATCTCAGAGGCAGCTGCATCGGCTTCGTTGAGGCCGTACTTGTCCATCAACGCCCGAGCCTGCCGCAGGGCGGTTGCAGCTTCGGTTGAATTTGCCGAGCCTGCCATGCGCAGGCAGGCCTGGATCTTGCGGAGTGCCTTTTCCCTATCCATATCAGTGCTTCCGTTGGGCCGCGTCGGCAACAGCAGCGGCCTCGCGCACGATCTTGGGTACGGCCTCGAAAAGGACCACGGTGACTTCGAGGCCGAGGCGACCTGACAGGCCACCAGCTATGCCTGCCAGCATTCCTGCAACCAGATCGGTGGCCTGTTCCTCCGTCATTCGGGTCACGCTGGCGTCGAGCATCTGGAGGACACCGCCAGCCAGTGCGCTTGCGCTGCCGGGGATATCGGTCGGGCACACCTTGATTGCATTGACCTTCATGTTCATGCCTGCACCTCCGCAGCCTTGTCTTCAAACCACACCAGCGCCTTGCAGCCGATGTTGCGCTTCATCACGAATGGCAGGGCGTCGCCGCGCTTGTCGATGTAGCGAACAGCAAGATCCAGCGCGTCCGCCTGGATCTTGCTGTCCGCCTCGACGGTGTCGCTGGTGTCGTAGTAGCGAACGCCTTCGGAGTAGACCTCCCTGGCGTACATCTCGATATCGGCGCGCACGGCGGCATCGGCAATCTTGGTTGCCATGCGGACCTCGGTGTTGGCCATCAACAGCGCGATGGCATCGGCGGCGTTTGCCGCGTGGATCATCAGTGTGCTCTTCATGGTCAGACCGCCGCGAAGTCGAGGGTGATTGCTTGGAAGTCGCCATCAGCGTTCCGCTCGTAGGCGCGCACGTAGGACTTTGACCCCACTACCTGGACGGCTTCAGCGATGGCCTGCATCGCACGTAGCCACCGTTCATCCTTGATCGCGTGGCGGCGTAAGCCGAGCACTTGGCCGGTTCGGATATTTCCCGCGCGATCCACCTTAAAGGCGTCATTTGCGATGATGCACAGTTCTGCGCGGGCGTTCTCCTTCCACTCGGTTAGGCACTCATCGATGAGTTTCTTTGCCGTTTGAAGGCGTTCATCGAAGCGGATGGTTTCCTGCACCTGCAGAACAACCTTCAGCTTGCCGTCGAAGGACATGAGCGTGATGTTGCCCTTCACGCCGCCGATGTTGACGCCGTACTCCTGGGCGCTCAGGTCGACGAAGGCATAGATATCGTTGAACGTCTTTACCTTGCGTGCCCGCAGACGGGCGTGGTCCTCTTGGAAACCGGCAATAATTTCCTGCACCAAGCTGTCCCTGGTGAGGTCAATTGGCTTGATCATGTCCTCGGGTACAAAGCGGCCTTTGGCATCGACCCGGCACCCTTCTGGGATTACGTCATTCTTCATTTGGGGTTTCCTTTTGTTGTTGCGGCTCGGGCTGACGTGCGTAGCCAGGGCCAAAGACTTGATCGAACTGGCGGTGGAGCGCATCGGTGATGCGGTGGCCCTGCCAGGGCGGCATTTCCTCTTCTGGCGCACGGCTCATCGCTGCGCTGCCTGCCGGTAGTCGGTTTCGTGGGCCTGTTCCCATTTGAGAAGGCATCCATGGAACGGCGCCACGTACACCCGCTTGGTTACCCCGGCGATGGTTTCGCGGCGGCACATCACGCCCTGGATGAAACAGCCGTCTGACGGGGGGGCGATGACGATGCAGACGCGCCGCTCGCTCAGGTTCACTTCCAGCGGAAAGCAGCCAGAGGCCTGCAGCTTCGGCAGTACATCGCCCAGTTCCAGCACCCGGATGCCGATCATTCCGCAGGCGCGGCTTGCTATCGCAGTCATTCGGTAGCCCCCAGCTCGCGCCACGCGGAACGCACGTCGTCGTAGCCCATGGCGCGCTTCTCTGCAGCTGCAAACATGTTGGCGAGTCGCAGCACCTTGCCCATGGCGCGCAGCCCACCAGGCTTGCTGGCGATGTCTGACAGCAGGGTACGGGTCTTGCCGTCACGCACGTTCCAACCATCCAGTAGCGCGGCCACATCTTCCTGCGAGGGGCGGATCAGGCGGACCTTCTTGCCGATGCGGGAGAACAGCCGGTCAAGATAGGCCGCGCGATTGCCACCGGTCATGCGAGCGTAGACCGCCTCGTTTCCGACCAAGGCGATACCGATTCCGGTGGCATCGTGGATTGCGCGAATCTGATCGAGGGCAGCCTCGGTGAGGTGCTGGGCTTCATCAACCACCAGCAGGCCGTTGGTGTTGGCTACGCGCCGGCATGCGGCCGCATGCAACTTGTTGGCACCACCCGATGGGGTAAGGCCAAGCGCCTCTACAACCACCTCCAGCGACGTGACCACGTTGGCGCTGGCCTTCGTCATGGTGGCGTGCCACACGTTCGGTGCCATCGTCTTGTACTTGATGATGGCTTTTGTCTTGCCCAGGCCCGCGCTGCCGTAGACCACTGCCATGTCGCCTGCGAGTTGGGCGTAACGCAGTGCATCAATAACGCGGGTGCAGGTAGGCGTCTCGATGTAATCAGGTGCAGCCGGCATGGTTGCAGCCTGGGCACGCTGCGCCTGTGTAGTCTCTGCCCATCGCAGCATCTTGGCTTCGATGGCGGCATTGTCGCCGCCGTAGATGCCGCCCAGCCACTGGCTCAGCGTGGTGCTGCTTACACCGGACTCGGCGGCGATCTTTGCCTGGGAAAGGCGCTTGTCATCAGCCTGCAGCGAACGAACCAGGGCGCGCACGTCGAGGGTGGATTCGGCTTCTGCGGCGGTCGGCAGGGTGGCGGCGGTAGTTGCGGCATCAAGCATGGCGGTGTTTCCCCTTTGGATCGTTGATTTGGTGGTTGTGGCGCTACTGCTCATGGGTAGGACTCAGGCGGCTCCCAGCCGCTGTCACGTAGCTGTCGGACCTGCTGTGCTTCAAGGAAGCTGGAGAGGCTGGTGTCGCGATGTAGGTCATCGGTGCCGGTGCGCTGCAGCGGTTCCTGGTGCTGCGGCGTGGCGGGCGTGGGAGCGCGCTTGTTGAACATCGGTGCCACGACCCCAGCCGAAGGCAGGTTCTCGGGTGGCGGGCTGGGCAGTTGGGCGGCCAGCTGGGCAGCAGTCATGCGGCGCTCTGCATCCAGCTGGGTCTGTGCTGCACGGCGGTACTGCTTACGGGCGCGGGCGTGTTCCTTCGCCGAAACGGTGTCGGCAAAGCCAACTGCAGCTATGCATTCGGCGGTGCCAATATGGACGTTTGCCAACGAGTAGACCTCCACGTTGGTGTGCAACGCTTCCGGATCGAAACGCAGCATCAACTTCTTGCCGGCGTGCGCTGACATGGCTTCGCACCAGTAGCGGTTTCCCGATAGGCGCACGCTGCCATCGCGCTGGTCGGCAGTCACGACTTCGGTGGCTAACAAGAGCTGACGGAGCTGTTCGGTACTGGCCTTGCGAATGGTGGATTGTGCGTAGCTGGCGTTGAACACCTGGTCGAAGCTGCGCTGGCCACCGCAAACGCGGGTGCGGCGTCCTTCACGAGCGTTGTGCGCAGCCACTTCTTCATTAACAACGCGAATGAACTGTTCCAGCGGCACAGCCTTGCTGCCGTAGTTCTCCGGCTTGGCATCTGGCTTGTTGCCTGTGTACGCACCGGCAAAGGCAGGATGCTTGGAAATGCGGTCGCAGAAATCACGCCAGGCACGTTCGATGGGCTTGGCCTGGCCGTGGTAGGGCGTAGCCCAATGGATCTGACAACCCAGCCCTGTGAGAATGCCAACCGGGTCATCCGGCTTCACCTTGAAGCGAAAGCGGTTGGCAATGCCGCCGGTCAGCATCTTGCTTGCGAAGCCGCGGCCGTTATCCAACCAAACTTTTTCCGGAATGCCGTAGCGCTGGATCACGTCGCGGAAGGCGAAGCGGGCAAGGTCTGCCGACTCGGTTTCGGCGATGCGATAGCCCAGCATCTTTCCTGCGTACAGGTCTTGCACGCCGACCATGATGGGACGGGCGATGGTGCCGTCCGGCCAGCGGACAAACACGTCGAACTTATGGCCGTCGGCGTTGACCGCTTCTAGGGCGTGGAAGACAGAGCGGTCGCGCTCCTGCGCCGGGAACGTTCGGTCGAAAGCTTCGCGTCCCTTGCGAGCAAGGATCAGCACGCCTCGCGGCAGCTCTGCCTCAATGCGGCGCTGGAATGTTTTGAGCGATGGGAGCGCCCAGCCGTTGACCTTGGCCAGCCGCTCCAAGCGCTCATAGCAGCTGTTTGCGCTGGGCTGCTCTACCCGTAGATAGTCGGCCTTGAAGGCGTCCCACGCTTCGGCAGGGATATCTGCAGTTGCGGTCCGCCCCGCGTAGGACGACACCAAGAAAGCCATGCGGTGCTGTTTTTCGACCGGCGAAATCAATGCAGCCCAGCGGCCAAGAGAGGCAACCGAAGCACCGCGCACGTTGTCGATCTGCAATTGCGCCGCAACGATGGCACGTGCATCCATGAGACGCCGACCCTCAGTCACAAGGAGTTCCACGGCCTGCAGGGCGCGCATACGGCGCTGCGCTTCCTCTTTAAGGTGCTGGGGCGCCGATTCGTAGCGCTGCCATGCAGCTGCGATCTGCGCCTCGCTGTACCCCGTTGACTTGGAGGTTTTTACGGGCACCAAAACGGGCTGTTGCCGAAGCAAGATTGCTGCCTGAGTAGCCGTTGGAAAGCTCGTGATTGCGTACTCTCGCCCCCCCCCTTTACCAGGGCGGCGGCGGCTTTCCCAAACGTCTCTCTTAGCTATCCGCACTACCGCGCTATGGGTTTGAGGCATCCCCGGCAGGCCAGCTAGTTCGGCCGCGCTGTACCATCGAGCTATGGACATACCTTCATTTTCAGTAGGAACGGATTGGGACGAAGCGACCTTTAGCGAGGTCTTGGAGGGCATGTCTGTCACCGTCATGGGGTCCGCCTCTTTACGGCGAGAGATCGCACGGATTTACGTAGCCATGAGGTCAGCATGCGGAGAATGCTCCGTTCGATTTCCGGTGGATCTGGAAGCTGCTCTGGCTGTTCTTGCTTCGTTGCAGCAAGCTCTACCGCCTGCTGTTCCCTATACCGGCGTCGCATACGCGCCCAACTACGAGCATCTTCCGGCGAGCCATAGAGCGCTTCTTGCCGCCTTGGCGACCTATGCGTGGCGCACGATTCGGGGATTTCCAGCTCAACAGCTATGGCTGGTGCCTGCGGTGTATTCGTTGCGTTTGCCGATGCTTCTGGAACAGCAGCTGTTTCCAGTGACTGTTCGCTCTGCAAAGGCTCCGCCTTGGATATGGAAGTAGGCGATCCTGGCAGCATCACCGCACCTTCCTGGCAATATCTTTCAGGGCGCGGATCTCTTCGCTGGCCTGCTGGCGCACGCGCTCCAAACGCCCGATCTCGGCGTCGAGCGTGGCCGCTCCCAGCAGCAACTGGCCGCCGACGATTCCGCCATGCCATTCAGCCAGGCGCGTGCTGCTGCATACGATTTCCAGGACAGGGGCCAGCCAGAGCGGGCAGTTGAACTCTTCCCGACTCTCGGCGGTGTAGCCGTCCAGCATGTTCTTCGACACATCGCGGCCCGCCAGGCGGCTGGCTCGGGTGGCCACTTCCCAGCGGTCCATGCCCGCCGCACCGGCGTCTTTCAGCATGTCTCCCAGGAGGGCGCTGACGGTCGGGCGGTAATCCATGCTGCCGGGCACCGAGGCGGCCTGGCGCGGCAGGGCGAACATGTCGCCCGTGAGGGAGTCTGATCGGGCTTTGCGCTTCATACGCCAAGGCCTCCAACTGGGTGGGTATGGGCCGGGTCTACCGGCTGCAGGGCACTGGGGTTCATCACAGCTCTGCCGATTGCAGATTGCAGCTCGCGGAGCGGGTGGTAGGCTGGTCGTTGGCCGCCTTCATACCCAGGGCCACGGCAATGTCGTGGGCCTTCCCGAAGTGGCCTTTGTGTTGACCGTTGAGCACCCGGTAAACCTCGTTCCGGGTGTATCCATGGGCTTCGGCCCATGCGGTGATGGTTACGCCCTGCGAGCGCAGGCGCTGCTTGACCTGTTCCGAACTTATGACCTTGGCGGGTCGGGACATTTCTGGTGGCTCCGTGATGCGAATAAAGGGCGCGTATCTACGGGGCAAATATGCCGCAAGTTCTTGCTGTTGACAACAAGAACTTGCGGTCAGGGTTGATTTTGGCCGGGCCTTAGCTGCCCGCTTTTAAATTAACTAATTAAATCAAGTGATTAGGTGCAACTGTGACGCCAAAAAACGTTGGTCAAAGTTCGGTCAACCTTCGGGAAGCAAACATTGACCCCTTCCCTGAGCGCATGAAGTTGCTGATAGAGCATTTCAAACCGCAAGGTGGTGTTGCAGAAATCGCAAGAAGATGCGGCTTTTCCGAGGCCGTGATTCGAAGTTGGCGCGACGGCGCGACTGATCCTTCCAGGGCTCGCTGTGTCCACCTCGCGCAAACAACCGGGGTTTCGTTGCTGTGGCTCACGGCAGGGGACGGTTCAATGTGGCCAGAAACCACACAGGGAGACTTGGGGCAGTCGCAGGATGTGAGCCTAGAGACCCTCAAGCTGGCCGTGCAGACGGTTGAGGAGGCGCTCCAGATCGCGGATCTGCGCCTTTCGCCGGAAAAGGCGGGAGAGGTGGTCTCGCTGGTCTACCAGCTGCTGTGTAGTGGCCTGGCAGAGGCGGAGATCATTCCGATCACCCGGCAGGCCTTGAACGTCGCAAAAGGAGATGCTGTTGATGCAAGCAGAGGCAAGGCGGCGCCTAGCCGCCAGGCTGCGGGGGGTAATCGTTAATGCGGCACGCGAGGCGGCTCAGGGCCGCGTCTCTGCCATTGAGTTAGACCGGGACCAGCGGGGGCGATCACTTCGTGAAATACGAAGGATTTCAGATCGTTACGGCTGGTGGATGGTAGTCGAAGCGACGCTGGACCATTTGCGCGTGCCTACGTTGAGGGATCTGGATGATGGTCAGCTGCAGGCCTTGTCTGAGTACATGCGCCGCTCAGTAGACAATGCGATGGCTGCTTGTGATTTGGAAGATGATTTACCGGCCCGGTAACGGGCTTTCAAACGCCATTTGAACGGCCGCCGGCGTTGGCGGCCGTTTTTCATTTCAAGTGTCGTTTAGGGGGTTTCGAGCCTCTTTTGTCAAACCTGATAGGTTTGCACCTGGCGCGGCCGATATCAGGCTGAAACGTCGGCGCTTCGGGCCTTTCGTCCCATTTCATCCCGTCTTATTTCGGCCAATCCCCTCTTATCAATCCATCAGTCCCCTAACATTCGCTCCCTCCCTTGCGCGTAGCGAAGGGGAGGGTTGGGGAGGGGTGCTCTGGCTTTTGCTTTGGTTGTCGATCCAACCCCACCCCTCACCCCCAAACCACCCCAAGGCGCGACAATAGCGCCATGCAAACGAACCAAGACCCAGCATCCAGCACGCCGCTGCTACTGCTGCCCGGCCTGCTCAACGACGCCACGCTGTGGCAGGCCCAGCTCGAAGCACTCGCCGACATCGCCGATTGCCAGGTCGGTGACCTCACCCAGCAAACCACCATGCGCGCGGTCGCCGAAGATGTGCTGGCCAAGGCCCCGGCGCAGTTCGCCCTGGCCGGCTTCTCCCTCGGTGGCTACGTCGCCCAGGAAATCCTGCGCATCGCCCCGCAGCGGGTGTTGAAACTGGCGCTGCTGGATACCTCGTTCAAACCCGACTCACCCGAGCGCGCCGCACAACGCCTGGCACAGCAGAACAGCGTCCGCCTGCCCGGTACCTTCCATGGTTTCGGCGACAAGCTGATGCGCAGCTACATCGATGCATCGCGGCTGGAGGATCATGCGCTGGTGGATACCGTGCGCAGCATGACCGCGCGCCTCGGCGCGGAAGTATTCCTGCGCCAAAGCCAGCTGCAACGTGCGGACGGCAGCGAGGTCCTGCACGCCTGGCAGGGCCCGGCCTTGATCATTTGCGGGCGCAACGATGCGATCACGCCGCTGTCCGTAAGCGAGCAGATGACCGCACTGATGCCGCGATCAACGCTGGTGGTGATCGAGGACTGCGGCCATCTGGCGCCGTTGGAAAAGCCCGAGGAAGTGAACGCAGCGATGCGCGCGTGGCTGCTGTCTACGCCGGGTTGATCGATTTCAATCCCAAGCCGGGGCGATCCCCGGGTTGGCCACGCGCTCACCCCGATCCAGCTCCGCGATCCGTGCCATGTCCTCGGCATCCAGCCGCAGCTGCGCCGCCTGCAGGTTGCCGGCAAGGTTCTCGCGCTTGGTCGACGACGGAATCACCGCATAGCCCTGTTGCAGCGCCCACGCCAACGCGACCTGTGCGGTGCTTGCCTGGTGCTTGTCGGCAATGGCCTGGATCACCGGGTCCTTCAGCACCGCGCCATAGGCCAGACTCATGAACGCGGTGACAGGGATGCCTTGCTCACGCAGGTAGGCGATCAGGGCGCGGTTCTGCAGGTAGGGATGCACTTCGATCTGGTTGGTGGCGATGGCATCGGCGCCGAGGATGGCGATGGCCTGACGGGTCAGGTCGATGGTGAAGTTGGAAACACCAATCGCCTTGGTCAAACCCAGTGCCTTGGCTTCGCGTAGCGCGCCCAGGAACTCGGCCATAGGCACTTCGTCCTTGGGCGAGGGCCAGTGGATCAGGGTCAGGTCGACGTGATCGGTGCGCAGCTTGCGCAGGCTCTCGCGCAGGCTGGCAAGCAGGTCGTCATGGTGGAAGTTGCTGATCCAGATCTTGGTGGTCAGGAACAGCTGCTCGCGCGGCACCGTGCCGCTGGCGATTGCCGCACCAAGGTCGGCTTCGTTCTCGTAGATCTGCGCAGTGTCGAAGGCGCGGTAGCCAAGTTCCAATGCGTTGTGCACGGAGTCGGTGAGTACCTGGTCCTTGAGGCGGTAGGTGCCAAGGCCGATAGCGGGAATAGTCATTCAAATCTCCATAAATTCGCGCTTACAGGTTACGCCGTGCAGCGCGAACAAAAACCCAAGGGGAAGTAACAGCGTGTTCCGTCAATGCGCGCTGACGGCAATGCCGTTGGCGCGCACATCCAATCCATCGCGGCGATCCAGCCGGCCGCTCAGTACGGTCAGTGCCAGCGCACCCAACACCACCAGCGCGCCAATCCATGGCGTATGCATCAGGCCGATGTGATCGACCACCAGGCCGCCGAGCGATGCACCCAGCGCGATGCCGATGTTGAAGGCGGCGATGTTCAGGCCGGAGGCGACATCGGTTGCCTCCGGCACGAAGCGCTGTGCCTGCTTGACCACATACACCTGCAGGCCCGGCACATTGCCAAAGGCCACTGCGCCCAACGCCAGCACGGTCAACAGCACCAACCAGCGGTTGTAGGCGGTGAAGGTGAGCACAAGCAACACCAGCGCGAGCAGGCCGAAGATCAGCGTCAACGCGGGAATCGGACCGCGGCGGTCAGCCAGGCGCCCGCCCCACAGATTGCCGATGGCCACCGAGACGCCGTAGACCAGCAGCACCGCGCTCACCGCATTGACCGAGAAGCCGCTGACGTCCTGCAGGATCGAGGCGAGGAAGGTGAAGGACAGGAAGGTGCCGCCATAACCCAGCGCAGTCATTGCATAGACCAGCAGCAAGCGCGGCTGCGCCAGCACCGCGAACTGCTGGCCGAACGTGGCAGGCGCGCTGCGCGGCAGGTCGCGTGGCACGAACAGCAGGCTGCCGAGCAGGGCGATCACGCCCAACGCAGCCACCGCCAGGAAGGTCGCACGCCAGCCCAGGTGCTGGCCGATGAAGGTGCCCAGCGGCACGCCGGTGACCAGCGCCACGGTCAGCCCGGTGAACATGATCGCGATCGCACTGGCAGCCTTGTCCTTGGGCACCACCGAGGTGGCGATGATCGAGCCGATCGAGAAGAACACGCCGTGTGCCAAGCCGGTCAACACCCGCGCCACGATCAACGAGCCATAGCCCGGTGCCATCCACGCGATCAGGTTGCCGACGGTGAACAGCAGCATCAGCGCGACCAGCAAGGCCTTGCGCGGCACCCGTCCGGTCAGGGCGGTGAGTACCGGCGCACCCACGGCAACGCCCAAGGCATAGAGCGAAACCAGCAGGCCAGCCGAAGGCAGGCTGACATGCAGGTCGGCGGCAATGGTCGGGATCAAGCCGACGATGACAAATTCTGTGGTGCCGATGGCGAACGCACCCAGCGTCAGCGCCAGCAAGGCAAGGGGAATACCGCGTGACATGGGCGAATCCTTGGAAAGGGCTGCGCAGTGTGACGGCGGAACTCTTGCAAAAAAATGCGGTTTCTCACCAATTACTATTGATTTAAAGTCAACAATATTCCATCGCCACCTGGCCGCCCCCATGAAAACCACTCTGGATGAAATGCAGGCTTTCATCGCGGTAATCGATACCGGCTCGATCACCGCTGCGGCCGAGCAGCTGGGCCAGACCACCTCGGGCGTCAGCCGGGCGCTGGGACGGCTGGAAGAGAAGCTCGGCACCACCTTGCTGACCCGCACCACGCGCCGCCTGCAGCTCACCGACGAAGGCGAGACCTTCCTGGCCCAGGCCCGCGCCATCGTCGCCTCGGTGGATGCCGCCGAAGAGCAGATCGCCGCACGCCGGGGCACGCCGTCCGGGAGGTTGCGGGTGGATGCGGCGATGCCGTTCATGCTGCACGTGATCGCGCCGCTGGTGGCGGGCTACCGTGCGCGCTACCCGCAGGTGGCGCTGGAGCTCAACAGCAGCGAGCGCTACATCGACCTGCTGGAACGGCGCACCGACGTGGCGATCCGCATTGGTCCGCTGGCGGACTCCACCCTGCATGCCCGGCCCTTGGGTCACAGCCGCCTGCGTGTACTGGCCAGCCCGGCCTACCTGCAGCAGCACGGCACACCGAAGAACGTGGCGCAGCTGCAGGGGCATACCTTGCTGGGCTTCAACGAACCGGATTCGCTGAATCATTGGCCGTTGCAGGGTGAAGACGGCGAGCGCCTGCACGTGCGCCCCGCATTGGCGGTATCCAGCGGCGAGATCCTGCACCGGTTGGCCCTGGAGGGCGTCGGCATCGTCTGCCTGTCCGACTTCCTCACCGAAGCGGCACGTGCGCGTGGCGAGCTGGTGCAGGTGTTGCCGAAACTGACCTTGGATGCGCGCCAACCGATCCACGCCGTGTACTACCGCAACACCGCGGTATCCGCGCGCATCAGCTCCTTCCTCGACTACCTGGCCGAAGCAATGGCCCAACCGTTTGTGGGAGCGGCGTAAGCCGCGAAGCAGACATCATCAAAACCACCGGCATGCATGTGATCCGATGATGTCGGATGCGGCGATGCGGCGATGCGGCGGTGCGTGGCGTGTTTTCGCCCCCTCCCTTTGGCGAAGCCAAGGGGAGGGTTGGGGGGGGGGTGAGCTCTTCAGCTTCTGACGTTGCAGCAGCTTCGCGGCTCACGCCGCTTCCACAACAAAGTCAGCACCTGGCCGCAACAACGACGCAGCGTTTGTAGGAGCGGCGTCAGCCGCGAAGCAGACATCATCAAAACCACCGCCTGCATGTGATCCGATGATGCTGGGTGCGGCGGTGCGCGGCGTGCTTTCCCCCCCCTCCCTTTGGCGAAGCCAAGGGGAGGGTTGGGGAGGGGTAAGCTCTTCAGCTTCCGACGTTGCAGCAGCTTCGCGGCTCACGCCGCTCCCACAACAAAGTCAGCATCTGGCCGCAACAACGACGCAGTGTTTGTAGGAGCGGCGTCAGCCGCGAAGCAGACATCGTCAAAACCACCGGCATGCATGTGATCCGATGATGTCGGATGCGGCGGTGCGCGGCGTGCTTTCGCCCCCTCCCTTTGGCGAAGCCAAGGGGAGGGTTGGGGAGGGGTGAGCTCTTCAGCTTCCGACGTTGCAGCAGCTTCGCGGCTTACGCCGCTCCCACAACAAAGTCAGCACCTGGCTGCAACAACGACGCAGTGTTTGTAGGAGCGGCGTCAGCCGCGAAGCAGACATCGTCAAAACCACCGGCATGCATGTGATCCGATGATGTCGGATGCGGCGATGCGGCGATGCGCGGCGTGTTTTCGCCCCCTCCCTTTGGCGAAGCCAAGGGGAGGGTTGGGGAGGGGTAAGCTCTTCAGCTTCTGACGCTGCAGCAGCTTCGCGGCTGACGCCGCTCCTACAAAAGCCGACCACAAGGACCTTCAATGCTGCTGAGCATGATGCCAGGCATGGCGCACCAGCCAGCGCGCCTCATCCCAGGAAACCGCCAGCGCCGGGCTATGCCGGTGGTAGCTGTCCTGCAGCACCTTGTAGAGCTGTTCTTCGTTGGCGCGTGGATACGCCTGATAGACGTCGTAGCCCATTTCCAGCAGGCGCTGGTAGTGGTCGAAATCGTGTTGGCCAAGATGGCCGATGGCATGCACGCCGCGCCAGTAAGCCAGTTCGGCGTGGCGATCGATGCTGCGCTGGGCTGTAGGTGCGGTCTGCATGGGTAGCACTCCGTTCGCGGTCTACCCCCTGTTCGGCCGATGCTACGACGCGAGCAGGGGGTGCGCAACTCGCCCAATTCAGCTTTCCGCGCTGGCTGCATCCAACTGTGCGACCTGCGCTGGGCTCAAGCCAAGCTGTGCCGCAGCCAGCACTTCCTGCAGCTGCTGTACGCTGGTGGCACTGACGATGGGCGCAGTGATGCCCGGGCGTGCGATCAGCCATGCCAACGCCACCTGTGCCGGCGTCGCCTTGTGACTGGCCGCCACATCATCCAGCGCCTGCAGAATGCGCAGGCCACGCGGGTTGAGGTAGCGATCAGCCACTTTCGCGCCGCGTGCCGCACTCTTGCCTACGTCATCGGCGCTGCGGTATTTGCCAGTGAGAAAACCACTGGCCAGCGAGTAATAGCTGATCACGCCGATGCCGTGTTCGCGCGCCAGTGGCTCCAGCTCCGCCTCGTAGCCACTGCGGTCGTAGAGGTTGTATTCGGGCTGCAGGGTTTCGTAGCGCGGCAGGTGATAGTCGGCGGAGACCTTGAGCGCATCACGCAGGCGCTCGGCGCTGTAGTTGGACGCACCAATCGCACGCACCTTGCCCGCCTCGATCAGCCGCGCGAACGCGCCCAGGCTTTCTTCCAGCGGCACCGATTCATCGTCTTCATGCGCCTGGTACAGATCGATCACATCGGTCTGCAGGCGGCGCAGCGAATCCTCGACCGCTTCATTGATGTTGTCGGCCGACAGGCCCGGATGCTCGGCCCACTTCGCAACCTTGGTGGCGATGACCACTTTGTCGCGCTTGCCGCTGCGCTGCAGCCAGCGGCCGATGATGGTCTCCGATTCGCCGCCGCGGTTGCCTGGCACCCATGCCGGATAGACATCGGCGGTATCGATCAGGTTGAAGCCGGCATCGACGAAGGCATCGAGCAGGCCAAAGGATGTCTTCTCATCGGCACTCCAGCCGAAAACGTTGCCACCAAAAGCGATGGGGCTGACATGGAGACCCGAGCGGCCAAGTTCGCGTGACTGGGGCATGCGTTGCTCCTTTGTTGTTCAGTTCAACAGCATAGACGGCATGCGTTCCAATTCCGTGGCAAGGTCGTGAATACAGCGTTCCGTGCGCCGCTCTCACGCTAACGGGATATGAACATTTGCATGCTGCATTGCACTTGCAGTCGCGTGCTAGGCTCGCCGTTTCAATCGACGGAATTCCGCATGAAGAAGCCTGCCCCGCTGCTGTGTGCCTGCCTGCTGGCGCTTGCCAGCACCCTGTCTGCCGGCACTGCGCTGGCCCATGAATCCGCTGCCAGCACCGCTGACGCACAGGTGTCGCCGCAGCTGCAGGCTGCCATTGCCGGCAGCTGGCGCACGCCGGCCAATGTGCTGCGCGACGAATACCGTCACCCGGCGCAGACGCTTGCGTTCTTTGGTCTGCAACCGACGCAGACGGTCATCGAAATTACACCCGGCGGCGGCTGGTATTCCGAGATTCTTGCACCCTATCTGCGCGATGGCGGCAAGTATGTTGCCGCTGTGGTTGACCCGGCTGCATTGCCGGCCGGCGGCGGTCGCGATTACCAGCAGCGCTCGCGCGATGGCCTGAGCAAGAAGTTCGCCGCATCCCCGGCCCAGTTCGACCGCGCCACTGAGGTGGCCTACAACCCGGCGGCCCCGGTGCTGGGCGCGCCGGGCTCGGCGGACCTGGTGCTGACCTTCCGCAATGTCCACAACTGGCGTTCCTCCGGGCAGGCAGAAGGCATGTTCAAGGCTTTCTTTGACGTGCTCAAGCCGGGCGGCACCCTGGGCGTGGTCGAGCACCGTGCCAAGGCTGACGTGCCGGCCGATGACGGCAGCGGCTATGTTGGTCAGGCGCAGATAATCGCCATGGCCGAAGCGGCAGGCTTCACGCTGGCTGGCAGCAGCGAGGTCAATGCCAACCCGCGCGATACCAAGGACTACCCCAAGGGCGTGTGGACGCTGCCGCCGTCCAACAGCCACGATGCTGCTGACGCCGCCAAGTACAAGGCCATCGGCGAAAGCGACCGCATGACACTGCGCTTCGTGAAGCAATAACCCCATAGGGAATAGGGCTTGGAGAGGGGAGGGTGAGACAATGTGCGGCCACACTGTTGGCCGCACGGCCCACAACCCGGCGCGCGATGGAGGGTCGTCGTGCGCAGCCAGCAATGCATCTTCAATCTACTTTCCGAATACCCGTATTACATGCTTATCGCTTTCAACAAACCCTTCAACGTGCTGTGTCAGTTCACCGACCGCAGCCAGCCGCCGCGCGCGACCCTGGCCGGCTTTGGCCTGCCGCCGAACGTGTACGCAGCGGGTCGCCTGGACTACGACAGCGAAGGCCTGTTGTTGCTCACCGATGATGGGAATCTCGCCCATCGCCTGACCGACCCACGCCACAAGCAGCCCAAAACCTATTGGGTGCAGGTTGAAGGTGTGCCAACTGATGACAAGCTGCAGGCGCTGCGTGATGGCGTGCAGCTCAACGATGGACCAACCCTGCCTGCGCGCGTTGAGCTGCTGGCTGCAGCCCCCAGCCTATGGGAGCGGAACCCGCCCGTACGGTTCCGCAAGACCGTGCCGGACAGCTGGCTGGCAATCACCCTGCGCGAAGGCCGCAACCGCCAGGTGCGACGGATGACGGCTGCGGTCGGCTTGCCGACACTACGATTGGTGCGGGCGGTGATGGGGCCATACGCCCTGGAAGGACTTCAGCCGGGGCAGTGGCGCCAGGTAGGTTGATCTGCGGTGAATGCGCTCAACCCGCATTGTCGGCGGATCCACTTTGCCGAGATGTGGTGCGATAGGCGACAAGACCTGGTTCGCAAACACCTTGATCGGCATCGGGTGCGATGCCACTCCCACGTCCTTGTCGAGAGTGGCACCGCATTTACCGCGGAAGGATGGAGCACCATCGACGTGGATACGTCGATCAAACCGAGCCCCGCAAATATCTGAGAGTCCAGAAACTGCTGGAAGACTGGTAGCCAGCCCTGCGAAGATCGATGACCGAACCGGGCGCGTGCTCCTGTATCGCTGCGCTGATCGCTGGGCAGCCGCCCAAGCGACTCATTCGATAGTTGCGGCAGCAGCGATGCAACTACCAGATGTCGATGGTGGTTGCGAAACCCGCCGGGTCATACGCATGTATCGTGATCTCCGCTGGGATGAAGCTCCTGCCGCGATAGGTGGGACTGGCTGCATAACGGCTCAGTTTTCCTGCGCGCATCAGGGGCAGCACCGCGCTGGTGTCGATCCTGCGCTTCTGCTCCGCAACCCAGGTTGGCACAAACACCATGTTGTCCGCATCGCACTCACCACCAAGTTCTTCCGGAAGCAAATGCAGGAAAGCCAGTTCAAGTCGTCGCACCGCTGCTTCGCACTTTTCTCTCGTATCGAAATGCCAGAAGTCAACGCATCCGGTTTTGCGGGGGCGGTGCCCGTCGTGCATGACGCTCTCCTGTAGCCTTCACAACTGACGCGCGTGCATGGACCAAGGCAGCGTCGCAGCGATGAAGCGTGCTGGGGGCGCCGCGTTGAAACCCGCAATCAATGTCACCGTCTTTGGTGCTGAGAGGATACGAGAGTTTTTCGATATCGCCTTGTTACTACTGGGCATGAGCTGCCACAGTCGCGGCATGTAAGCGTCTGCGCTCACTTGGCGGTAGCACGCGGCGTGTGGCTTCAGCTGAGTCAAGCGTTTGGGCAGCGGGCTGGCGGGCGAATAGTCGCAATAGGTTGATGTCATGCGGTTGGCGGTATCCGCGCGCACAGAACCACCCCGCGCCACCCCGCCGCATGCGATCAAACGCCGCTGGTAGTGCTCACTGCCCCGCAGGCGGTTCCCACAACTCGATCTTGTTGCCTTCGGGGTCCATCACCCAGCCAAACTTCCCTTGCTCGGAACGCTGCGGCTCACCCACGACATTGCAGCCCTCGTTGCGCAGTGCCGCGAGCAAGGCATCCAGGTCATCCACGCGGAAGTTGATCATGAAAGATGCAGTGGAAGGCGCCATATAGCTGGTGTCTGCAGCAAACGGGCTCCAGATCGTCGCGCCCGCCGGGCTGTCAGCGCCGCCCCATTGAAACACCGCATCGCCCCAGTCGCTTACATCCAGGCCCAGGTGCTCGCGATACCACGCGGATAGCGATTTTGGATCGTTCGACTTGAAGAAGATGCCACCAATGCCGGTTACGCGCTTCATGCTTGTTCTCCAACGGTGATCAGGGGGGGCTGCATCGCGGGGAGGTGGGACAGCATGTTATCGGTCCGATGCCCGGAATGCTGCAACAGGGCACGCCGTGCAGCAAAACCGTGGTGTCCTCTACTTGGATTGGCCAGTCATAGCTCGGTGGCACATGCGGTTTCCATGGATCACAGGGACTTATGCGTTATAGGCAAGCACGACAAACCGCAGTTCTGGTACGACGAGCAACATTCCAGGTCATCGAGTGTAGAAGGATCCCGTAGTGCGCGAAGCAGTTCCGATCTGCTGCCGAAGCGGAATCGGGCGGAGTGAGCTGTCAGGCCTCATATCTGGATGAACAGCGAAGGTGCGTACGCAGACCAGTACAACGCGACGGTACCGAGGAGGCTGAAAGACAATGCAAGGATGACGCGGAAAACTGTAGGCCTCCATGTAGCGAAGCCAACAAGAAGCAGACAGATTGCGGGCAAGGCCCACCACCATTTGATACTACGAAATACAAACTGGGAGTAGCCTGATTGAGCGACGTTGAAGCTGCTCCACGCGCCAGTGAACGCATCAATCGCACCGTGTTGTACGGCGTAAATGAAGTAACCTTGGGCCAAGGCCAGCACCAGCACAACGGCTACGAACAATAGTTTCTTGAGCATGAATTCCTGCTTTGGAGTGATCCGGCCCGCGAAACCAACCCGGTGTGAATGGACTGCGAGGTGGAAGGCTTCCTGGTGTTGGTGACACTGGTTGCCCGGCCATTGCGGGCAGGGAAGATACTATCAACTGGAACTGCTATCGGGCGTGGTTTGTCCTTTGGATCTCAGCGCGATAACCCACGCGGCGATCTCCAGCGCTATGCCAATGCCGCCCAGCAACCATGCCCCTGTGCTGGATGAAGCAACGTAAAGGCAGAGTGCGACAAGAAACAGAAGGATTGCGAAAGCATGCAGGATTTTCATTTGGTCACCTGTTTCTTTGGTAGATCAGGCGCTCGAAGCGAGTGCGCCTTGAATGTACTGCCTGGACCCGCTGCCGTCAGCAAGTGATCCACCAACGCACCAACGGTGCCGGGCCCGCTGGCTTCCCAGAAGGCGGTTCCCAACTTTAGATCCGCGATCTCCTCCATAGCTCCGATTGCATCTTCTATGTCTGCGTCATCGATCGCCGCGAAGCTCGGGCCGCCTGTAATGACCAACAGCGAATCTCCCGGAAGAAAGTAGGGCGCTGGCCACCGGCAATGCCGGGAGAGAACAACGCCGACAGCCGCGGCCAGCGCCTGGCGATCGCCGCCACCCCAGGCATCCATGGAGCTTGAGGTGCGAGATGCCTGGTTGGAGCGAAGAGTCTTGAAGAACGACAGATCGGGACCTATCCATCTCACCCCTATGAAAAAGCGTTTCCAGCGGCCGGTGGGTGGATAGTGAGATGGGTACCGGAGCGGTTCGTCAGGATGCATGGTGAGGAACTCTTCATGGGGACGATCAGAAACAAAAGCTCCTTCCTACTGGACGCAACCTATGGATATCTCGCCGAAAAACTCTGAAGATCTTTGGTCCGGTAGGTTGCTGGGGAGGGCGGAATTCGATCTGAACGCCGCATTGGCACTATGCCAAGTACTTGGCGACGATTGCGCCCAGGGCGAGTACGGCTCCCGCGATTGATAGGGGGCGAATATGCTTGTGCCATCCATACGCCATAAGGCCGAAACCAGCTGCTCCGAAAAGGTTGCGAAGGCTTTGTCCGTAGAAGACGAAATCTACGAGATTGATCGCCGCAAATATCAGGAGAAGTACAAGAAAAAATTTTCTACTGGTAGCCATGCAGGAAAACCCCGTGATCTTTGCTTTCTTTCAAAGCATGCCTCGGCATAGGCTGTGGAACGGCCTCGGTTTGTGTCCACTGTCAGGTCGTTGCTGGCCCAACATCCATGCCGTCATAAGTATCAACGCCGTACTTGTCAGCAAGCGCATAGAGCTCTTGATTTCTTTGGTGCAGCGATAGGACCGAGTGTGGCTCGAGCTTTTCCACATGCAGGAAATAGTATTCATCCTCGCCTTCGTCAAGCTCTGGAATGAACATTTCAACAAAGCGATAGCCTTGCTGATCAAGCTCGCTGGCGAGTGTGCGCAGCTTGTCAGCGGAGGCGTCAGTGAAGAAATAGCCCCAAAGCATTGGACCATCGATGTTCCAGTCCGTTGATTTCTGGATGTTCGAGAACATGGTTTCCAGACTTGCGATATCAATCATGCAAACACCTGACTTCATAAGGACGCCGAACCGCATATCGGATTCGGCCTGGATGAACTATTCGGAAAGAACTGTTGATCAACTCTCCATCGAGATGCCATCGATGTTACCGCTCTCATCGAAATGCACGGAAATGACGTAATTTGTCACGTCATCGGGGAGCGTAAAGTCGAAGTACTCAATGTCATCGTCACCCCAGCATGAGCCAAGCACAAGAAGGCCAACCACGGTGGATGCCTCGGGAGTCTCTGACTTGAGGTGTTGCTGCCAATAGGTTCCAGGGAGCTCAGCGAGGTGATGCTCAATGAAAAGAGTGATGCTGTCCTCTCCGGCCTCGGTACCGAACGCCTGCTCGATTGCATCACGTGCCTGTTTTTCTCGTTCCAGGGCGGCTGACATTGTCTCTCCTTGATTGTCCAATCCCCATCCGGTGGCGTCGGTCACCAGCCGAGTGCATGGCCAGCGCCGCCTCGCTTGGGCACCCTGGCACGTGCCGATGATGCCATGGCGGCAGGACGAAGTTCACCCGGGAAGGCTTGCCGAACGTCGCAGGCAGAGCGCGAACAGGGATAGCGGAAAGGCGGTGAGATATAAGGGCTGGGACAAACTTGCCGACGCCTGGATCAGTTGAACCTGCTGCCCGGAGTCGCCGGGCAGGCAGTCGACCTTGCTGCGAAAGAAGAAGGCGCAGAGGCGGGACAACACGGTCGGCAGACCTTGGAGCAGCGCGGCCGCAAGAAGTGACAGCTTGAAGGTCGCACTACGACCCATCCGGCCGAATAGGCTCGCGGCTACCGGTTCGGGGATTGAACGCAAGCTTGTCCCCATTCACCAGTTCCACCACGAACTGGTTGGTGCTGTTGAAGCCGATGTTGTGCACCCAGGCAAGGTGAGACACGGTGCGCAGGAGTTGCGACTTGTGTCGGTAGAGCTGGTCAAGCCTGATGGTGCGAACAAGTCGGTTGCGGTTGTAGAAGAACAGAACTGGTTCGTCCAGCGTCACCTCTACCGGAACGAGGTTCATGCCGCTGTAGCCAACGACCACTGACTCTCCTGCATCTGAGAGGAACAACCAGCGATGCCATCCGGGTATCCGCCAGGAGTCCTGTCCTGAGACCTGCGGAAACACAAGCGTTGTGTTGCTGACTGGGTCGGACGTCGCGCAGAGCTTTCGGGTAGCGGAGCAGGTTGTGAACTTTTTTGGCGCTGGCAGTGGAGTATCAGCAAGCGCTGGGCTTGTGAGAAGAGCAGCGATGAGTACGATGGAGCGCCTCATGACGCGTAACTCTTGGGCTGGACCGAGCCAGGAAGCGGGATCGGCTGCACTGAAAGGTCAGGCCGCGAATCTGCAAAGTGGCTTTGGCATCACCACATGCGCCTCCGGATAGGGGCCTGATATGCCGAACGCAAACATGGCTAGTGAGAGCGTTCTACGAAGCAAGGGCCGGAGAACAACTCGATGCAACGAAGAAGCCAGTGGCTGCATGAGCGTGAAAATCTGTGAGCCGATCAGGAGCACAAACAGATCCAATCCAATGGCATCGACGAGCATAAGCAACAGTCGCAGTTCTGGATGAGAGGCTAAGAACGCTATCGCAATGATCGTAGCGATAGCGATTGAGTACCGATACCAATGCTCCTTGCGCCACTCGAATATCTGCATTCTTGGAAAGCTCCGAAATCAAGCCGACTCGCGAAGTGAACGCGGCTTGCATGAGATGTTGGGCGCGCCTGCTATCGAATGTCCTTGGGGCGAGGCGACCCATCACGTGCAACTCCTTCGCCGCACGTCGGGCAGCACCAGCCTCCCAACAGGGATTCACGCATGCTGGATGGCTTTCGGAACCTTGGCAAAGGCGCTTCGTACTTTGGACACGACTTGCGGGGAAGTAAGAGTCCAAGAAGAAGTACAGCCACTCCGCCAGAGATGCCGCCAATCAGTGCAGCTGTCAGCAGCGTACCCATAAGACTCCTGTTCGCACCTAACTCTGGAATCAAGCCGAACCGCTCAGTGAGTTCGGCCTGGATTCGCTGTCAGGCTGCCGTGATGGCAGCATCACCAGCTTACTTTGATGCTGGGTGCGCAGTATCGAGCTGTGCATTCTTTTCCACAGCGGCATCATAGATTTCAAACAGTGATGCCCTGGTGGACTGAATCGCCCAGGATTTCGTAGACACCTCGCAGCCATAAACTATGGCTTACGCGGAGGTGGTTATGAGTACGAAGCGTTACACGGATGAGTTCAAGATCGAGGCGGTTCGGCAGATTGTCGAGTACG
>NZ_JASCOR010000060.1 GCF_029959445.1 Stenotrophomonas sp. PS02298
TTGCGGGAGAGGGGCTCGGAACGCTTGCGCTCGTAGTGCACTAGCCCCTCTCCCGCAAGCGGGAGAGGGGTTGGGGTGAGGGGAAGCTCTAAGCAAGCAATCCCGCACTGAACACCCAAATCAGAACGTAAACCGCACCCGCCCATACCAGTACGCGCCGTTGCTGCCAATCGGCGACAACACGTCATACGGCAGGTTGCCGAAGTAGTAGATGTCTTCGTTCGACTTGTCCGGATAGTTGTCGGTCAGGTTCTGTCCGCCGATTGCCACGCTCCACTGCGGCGTGATGCGGTATTCCACTTCCGCATCCAGCTGCCATTCGGCCTGATAGGTCTGGGTCGGGACGTAGCCGCCACCAAAATCGAAGACGCGCTTGGCGCTGCCGTGACGGCTGACGCGGCTGCTCAGCGACCAGCTGTCATTGGCCCAGCTGGCGGCGAACTGCGCGCGGGTACGCGGTGCGGCGTCGGTCAGCGTATTGCTCTCCTCCACGCCGAACAGCACGTAGTCCGGGTTCAGTGCCAGCAACTGCGAAGGCGTGGCGACGACGTTCTTCAACTCGGTCTTGGCGTAACTCCAGGTGCCGGTCAACAGCAGCTCGCCGTCACCCAGCGACTGCCGCCAGTTGCCGACGAACTCGGCGCCGCGGGTGCGGGTATCTGCGGCGTTGACGAAGTAGTGCGCGCTTTCCAGCCCACCGATGCCGAACTGCTGCTGCATGAAATCGGTCAGTGCATCGCCGGTGATGCTTTCCGACAGTGCGATACGGTCATCGATATCGATCTGGAACAGGTCCAGTGACAGGTCGAAGTGGCTGCCGATCTGGCTGGTGAAGCCGATGCTGTAGTTGATCGACTTTTCCGGCTTCAGGTCAGTAGCGCCCAAGGCACGTGCGATCGGATTGTTGACCGACAGCAGACGGCCCTGCACCAGCTGCCCACCGGCGGTGTAACCGGTCGAGGTGGATTCGTAGCCGATCTGGCTCAGCGACGGCGCGTGGAAGTTGTTGGAGACCGAACCGCGCAGCGCGAATGCCGGTGCGAAGGCATAGCGCGCGCCGATCTTGCCGGTCAGCTCACCGCCGAAATCTTCGTAATGCTCATAGCGGGCGGCGATATCGGTGGAGAATTTCTCGCCGAACGTGGACGACAGGCTGGTGTACGCGCTGATCACGTCACGTGACAGATCGGCTTCGTCCTGCGGGGTCAGGCCGCCGCCGGCCTGCGAGCCGGTTGGGCGGTCGGTATACGGACCGGCTGCGTAGCTGGCCGGGTCGCCGGCGCCGGTTTCATAACGCTCGTGACGGCCTTCGATGCCGAAGCCAAGGCTGTGGGTGTCATTGCTGCGTACGAAGAGGCGGCCGAAATCGAGGTTGGCCACGGTCTGCGCGAAGCTGAAATCGGCGGTCTTGAAGCTTGTCGGGCTGGTCGGTCCGAGCGAGGCGTTGAGTGAGTTGCGCAGGCGATAGGTGAACTCGTTGCGGCCGTGGTCAAGGCTGGCGTCGTAGTTCCATTCGCCCAGCTCGCCGCGTGCACCAGCCACCAGCTGCACATCCAGGTTCTCGCCTTCGGAGATCGGGCGGTAGCCGTTCGGGTACAGCTCCTTCCAGTTGGCCTCGCCATCCGGGTAACGGAAGTAGTTGGCGCCTTCGGTATCGCGCTGGTTGTAGGTACCGAAGGCATAGGCCTTGGAGGCGGCGCCGAACGGGATCTCGGCATTGAACCAGGCGTTGAGATCCTTGCTGGCGCCATCGCCCAGCGAGTAGTTGCGCTTGCCGGCCAGCGCCAGGTTGTCAGCGGTCTGTGCTTCCCACGGCGGGATCTGGTCGAAGCCGGCACGGTTGGTGGCTTCGCGGTTCTTCAGTTCCAGGCCGACGCGCAGGAAGCCGCCGTCGTCCGTCAGCGCGGTGCCGACCTTGGCGCTGAAGAAGCTGGTCTGGCCATCGGTCAGGGTGCGGTCGATCGGCTTCAGGTCGGTGTGGTGCGCGCCGAAGCTGGCTTCGATGGCGCCGCCTTCCGGCGCGTCGTCGAGGATCACGTTGATCACGCCGGCCACCGCATCGGAGCCATACAGCGCGCCGGCGCCGTCACGCAGCACCTCGATGCGCTTGATTGCGCTGACCGGGATGGCATTGAAGTCGACCGGCGTGGTGCCCTTGCCGATCTTGCTGTCGGTGTTCACCAGGGCGCTGTTATGGCGGCGCTTGCCGTTGATCAGCACCAGCACATGGTCGGGTGACAGGCCGCGCAGCTGGGCGGCGCGGATGTGGTCGGCACCGCCGGAGTTGGATTGGCGCGGGAAGTTGAACGAGGGCAGCAGCGCCTGCAGCGCGCTGCCCAGCTCACCGTTGACCACGCCGGCCTTGCGGATGTCCTCGGCGCTGAGCACATCCACCGGCGAGGTGGACTCCAGCACGGTGCGATCCACGGCGCGGGTGCCGGTGACGATCACCGTATCCAGATTGGTCGCCTGCTGGGCGTCCTGGGCAAAAGCGGGGGAAGACAGCGCCAGCGCGATGGCCAGGCCGAGCGGGGCCGAGGTGGGGCGGGACATGGGAACTCCAGAAACTGTGGGGAAAGCGGGACGTGGGGGAGGCGCGGATGGTGGAAAGGTTTCAGATAACACTTACATCCATCCGGATGAAGCGATATATTATCTTCGCGTTAACGGCGGCCGGGATGCAAGTCCTGCTGGCAATTGGCTGATAACCAAACGCGATATCCCCTGCGGTGCCTTGGATGCCACCGTGTCGTTCCTGTCCGGAGGTTTTCCATGAAGTTGCACGCTGTCCTGTTGCCCCTGTTGTTTGCCGTTGCCGCAAGTGCCCACGCCGCTCCGCCTGCAGCCGAAACCGCGCCCAGCGCCCAGCTGCACGGTGATGCCGCGCGACCGGCCGAAGCCGGTGGCTGGGTGCGCAGCGAGCTGTACTTCGGCGTTGGCGAGGAAACTGGCCCGTCGGCACGTGAGCAGACCGATGTGATCAGCGATGCGCAGTGGCGCGCCTTCCTCGACAAGGAAGTCACCCCGCGATTCCCCGATGGACTGACCGTGTTCGATGCCTACGGCCAGTGGCTGTTCCGCGGCGCGCCCGAGCCCAACCGGCTGCGCACCAAGGTGCTGGTGATCCTGCATGAGGACAGCCCGCAGCGCCGCAACGACATCGAAGCCATCCGGCTGGCATGGAAGCAGGCCACCAAGCACCAGTCGGTGCTGTGGTCGCGGCAGGCGGTCGAGGTTTCGTTCTGATCCGCACTGGATCGGCTAGCCTGCGGGCAGCCTCCAACCGCAGATGAGCTTCTCGATGATGTCCCTGATATCCACGTCCCGCTGCCGTTTTGCCGCGTGCGGCTTGCTGATTGCAGCGGTTTCGCTGCTGGCAGCGCCAGCATTCGCGGCAGATGACAGCCAGATCCGCTTCGAGGTCGCTGCCGGCGTCAGCGCGCATGCGCGCTTGCTGGGCGACGGCAGCGTGGAGGTGGGCACCAGCCGCTCACCGGCCCGGCAGGTGCTGCCGGCGTCCACGGACGAGGAAGGTGGCGGCACGCGGCTGGGCCACGCCGACTACAACTTCGACGGTTACCAGGACCTGGATTCCAGCGCCACGCTGGGCCAGGTCAACGAATCGGTCACGGTTTACCTGTACGAGCCGGGCAGTGGCCAGTTCCGCGCATTGGCCGCACCTGAGGGCCCGGAAATCAGCTGCGAAGGTTTCTGGTCGCTGACCCCGGACCCGTCCACACGCACGTTGAGCAGCAGCTGCCGCAGCGGGCCGATGTGGTACAGCGATATCTACCGCTTTGCGGGCGACAAGGTTTACCTGTACCGCTCGATGCGCAATGCCTTCCTCGATACCGAAGCGCTCGCGCAGGTGTTGGCGCTGGCTGAAGTGGAAGATGCGGAGATACTCACGGTGTGGAGCACCTGGGATGCCGCAGGCAAGCGACTCGAGACCGCCATCTGGAATGCCTTCGATCCACCGCTGAAGGATGCCCCGATGCCGGGCCGCGGCGCATCGGTGGTGCCGGACAAGCTGCTGCTGTACAGCCGGGCCGGTGACACCTCGACCAAGCGCTACCTGCTCAAGGGCGACCGCGTCGAGCTGCTGGACGAAGCCGACGGCTGGTTGCAGCTGCGCTACCGCAATCCCAGCCGTGGCCCGGTGCTGGGCTGGGTGAAGCTGCCCACGAACGAATGATCTGTAGCATCCGCACGCATTTTCCCGGCGTTACCATCGCTCCGCTTTCCTGACGATATCCCCCATGAATTCTTCTGCATCCGCATCCCGTCCACGTTGGTTCGTCGCCGGCGATCTCAATGGCTTCTTCGGCCTGGTGGTCGACAACCTGTCGATCCTCGGTTTCATCGCGATGGCGCTGGTCGGCATCTTCCAGTTCCCGGCCGATGTGGTGTTCGGCCGCATGTTCCCCGGCACTGCCTTCGGCGTGCTGATCGGCAACCTGATGTACACGGTGATGGCACGCCGTTTGGCTGCCCGCACTGGCCGTGATGACGTCACCGCGATGCCGCTGGGGCTGGATGCACCGACCAGCATCGGCATGGCGCTGCTGGTGCTGGGCCCGGCCTTCGTCGGCTTCAAGCAGTTGGGCATGGACCCGCAGGCAGCCGCAATGGCGACCTGGAAGCTGGGCATGGCCTCGCTGGTGGTGATGGGCCTGCTCAAGCTGGTGCTGTCCTTCGTCGGTGATGCGGTCACCCGTCACGTGCCGCGTGCGGCGTTGCTCGGCTCGATCGGTGGTGCGGCGCTGACCCTGCTCGGCTTCCTGCCGCTGATCGAGAGCATGCGCCAGCCGTTGGTTGGCCTGGTCACGCTGGGCGTGTTGCTTTATGTGCTGGTTGCGCGTGGCGTGGTGCCGCTGCGTTTGCCGGGCGTGCTGTTCGCGCTGCTGGTTGGTGTGGTGCTGTATTACGGGCTGGGCGCGGCAGGCGCACTGACCGGCTTCCAGTGGCCGCCGGCCATCTCCTTCGCCGTGGCCTTGCCGCTGCCGACGCTGGGCTTCGTCGAAGGCCTGCCGTTGACCGTGCCGTACCTGTCGCTGCTGCTGCCGTTCGGCCTGCTGATGGTGGTGGGTGGTATCAACGTGGCGGAGAGTGCACGCGCTGCCGGTGACGACTACCGCACCCGCGACATCCTGCTGGTCGAGGCCATTGCCACGCTGATCGCCGGCGTCTGCGGCGGTGTCGCACAGACCACGCCATACATCGGCCAGCCGGCCTACAAGCGCCTGGGTGCACGCACCGGCTACACGCTGTTGACCGGCCTGTTCATCGGTATTGGCGGCATGCTCGGCGTGGTTGCCGGGTTGGTGCAGTGGCTGCCGGTGGCGGTGTTGGCACCAATCATCGTCTTCGTCGGCCTGGACATCACCGTGCAGGCCTTCCAGCAGACCAAGCGTGAGCATGCGATCGCGGTCGCGCTGGCCTTCCTGCCGGCGATTGCCTACCTGATCAACATCAAGTTCGGCACCTGGGTGGCGCCCGATGCGGCCGCAGCACTGTATGCGGCGGTCGATGGCCACGGCCTGTCGGATGTGGCCACGCTGCAGCTGCTGGGCAATGGTTTCATCATCTCCGCGATGATCTGGGCGGCAGCACTGGTGGCCTTGATCGAGCGGCGCGCTGGCGTGGCGGTGAGTCTGCTGTTCGTGGCTGCCGCGTTGAGTGCGTTCGGTGTGATCCATTCCACTGATCCGCGCGGCGGTATCTACCTGCCGTGGCAGTTGGACGGCCTGCGCCAGGCCATCACCTTGCAGGTGACCGCTGCCTATGCGGTGTTGGCGGTCGTTATCGGCCTGATGTCGCTGCAGAAACAGCGTTGATGCACAGGGCTTGGCTGTACAGGGTCTGAGCCGCTGGGGGAACCCGGCGGGATAAACAGGGTCACACCATCACATGCAATAAAGGTGCAAGTGATGCAGAAGCGCAAAGCAGTGTGGCCCTGGGCAGTGGTTGGCGTCGTCGCGGTTGGCGGCATTGGCTGGTGGTTGTTCCGTGATGACGTGGCGCAGCTGCGGCAGGCAACGCCAACCGTTGCTCCGCTGGTGGATAGCCCGCCTACACCGGCCATCCAACCGCCGGCTACGCCCGAGCCAGCGGCTGAGCCGAAATATCCGCTTGACGTGGCAGCCGACCCGGCCTTGCCGGCTCTGGCCGACAGCGATGCTTCCAGTTGGCAAGCGCTGAGCGGGTTGTTCCCCGCAGATGCCTTGGCCGTGCTGCTGCGCGAGCAGCTGATCCAGCGCGTGGTGGTGCACGTGGACAACCTCACCCAGCCCAGCCTGCCCGCTGCGGCGATGGCAGTGCGGCCGCTGCCGGGCGCGCTGCAGGTGGAGCAGGGCAGTGCCGGCGGTGAGCAGTTGGCAGCCGCCAATGCCGCGCGCTACGCGCCCTACGTGGATGCCTTTACCCGTGCCGACGCGGGCGCCGTAGCGGCTGCCTACAAGCGCTTCTATCCCTTGCTGCAGCGGGCCTACCGCGATATCGGTCATCCCGACGGCCATTTCAACGACAGGCTGGTGGCGGTGATCGATCACCTGCTGCAGACCCCGGAGCCGGCCCGTCCGCTGGCGGTGGAGCCGGACGGCAAGGGCCGCTATCGCTTCGTCGATCCGGCGCTGCAGTCGCTGTCGATCGGGCAGAAAGCCCTGCTGCGCATGGATGCCAGCCAGCAACAGGCGGTGAAGCAGCAGCTGCGGGCGCTGCGCGCGGGGATCACGCGCGGCTGAGCCGCGCTGTCGCTTGCGTTTGATCAAGGTTGCGGCGACAGCAGCTGGTGATACTGGACCGGGATTGCGATTGCAGCTGAACAAGGGCGCTATTCACCCTTGAATCACGCCGTTGCAACCGCATCTGAATCAGTATCGCCAGCACTGCTGGCCTCCCAACTTTGAGGAAGAAGACCCATGCGGATGGACAAGCTCACCTCCAATTTCCAGAAAGCCTTGGCGGATGCCCAGTCGCTGGCGGTTGGCCGTGATAACAACATCATCGAGCCGGTGCATGTGCTCAGCGCGCTGCTCGATCAGCCCGGTGGCAGCAGCCGGCCCTTGCTGGCCCAGGCCGGCGTCAACGTGCCGGTGCTGCGCGAGCGGCTGACCGAGGCGCTCGATGCACTGCCCAAGGTGTCCGGCCAGGCCGGCAGCCTGTCGATGGGCAACGATCTCAATCGCCTGCTCAACAACACCGACAAACTGGCCCAGCAGCACAACGACCAGTTCATCGCCAGCGAGTGGTTCCTGCTGGCGGCAGTGGACGATGGCGGCCCGGCCGGCATGGCCCTGCGTGCGGCTGGTGCCGACAAGAACAAAGTGAAAGCCGCGATCGACAAGCTGCGCGGTGGAGAAACCGTGCAGAGCGAAAATGCCGAAGAGCAGCGCCAGGCGCTGGAAAAATACACCATCGACCTGACCGCACGTGCCGAGAGCGGCAAGCTCGACCCAGTGATTGGCCGCGACGAGGAGATCCGCCGCACCATCCAGGTGCTGCAGCGCCGTACCAAGAACAACCCGGTGTTGATCGGTGAACCCGGCGTGGGCAAGACCGCCATTGTCGAAGGCCTGGCCCAGCGCATCATCAACGACGAAGTGCCCGAGGGCCTGCGCGGCAAGCGCGTGCTCTCGCTGGACATGGGCGCGCTGATTGCCGGTGCCAAGTTCCGCGGCGAGTTCGAAGAGCGGCTGAAGGCCGTGCTCAATGACTTGTCCAAGAACGAAGGCCAGATCATCCTGTTCATCGACGAACTGCACACCATGGTCGGCGCCGGCAAGGGCGACGGTGCGATGGATGCGGGCAACATGCTCAAGCCCGCGCTTGCGCGTGGCGAACTGCATTGCATCGGTGCCACCACCCTGGACGAGTACCGCCAGTACATCGAGAAGGATGCCGCGCTGGAGCGCCGCTTCCAGAAGGTATTTGTCGGTGAGCCGACGGTGGAGGACACCATCGCCATCCTGCGTGGCCTGAAGGAACGCTACGCGGTGCACCATGGTGTGGAGATCACCGACCCGGCCGTGGTTGCGGCGGCGACCTTGTCGAACCGCTACATCACTGATCGGCAGCTGCCGGACAAGGCCATCGACCTGATGGACGAGGCTGCCTCGCGTATCCGCATGGAGATCGACTCCAAGCCGGAAGAGCTTGATCGTCTGGAACGTCGTCTGATCCAGCTCAAGATCCAGCGCGAGATGCTGAAGAAGGAGAAGGATGACGCCTCGCGCAAGCGCCTGGCCGATCTGGAAGCCGACATCGACACATTGGAGCGCGAGTTCTCAGACCTCAACGAAATCTGGAAGTCGGAGAAGGCCGCGCTGCAGGGCGCAACCAAGATCAAGGAGCAGGTCGAGAAGGCCAAGCTGGATCTGGAAGCCGCACAGCGTCGCCAGGACTTCGCCAAGATGAGCGAGATCCAGTACGGCCTGCTGCCGAACCTGGAGAAGCAGCTGCAGGCCGCGCAGGAGATGGAGCGCAAGGACTTCAAGCTGGTGCAGGACAAGGTGACCGACGAGGAAATCGCCGAAGTCGTCTCGCGTTGGACCGGTATCCCGGTCAGCAAGATGCTCGAAGGCGAGCGCGACAAGTTGCTGCGCATGGAAGACATGCTGCACAACCGCGTGGTTGGCCAGGAAGAAGCAATCCGCGTGGTCTCCGACGCGGTGCGGCGTTCGCGCGCCGGTTTGTCGGACCCGAATCGTCCGAGTGGCTCGTTCCTGTTCTTGGGCCCGACCGGCGTCGGCAAGACCGAGCTGACCAAGGCGCTGGCCGACTTCCTGTTCGACTCGCCGGACGCGATGGTGCGCATCGACATGAGTGAGTTCATGGAGAAGCATAGCGTGTCGCGCCTGATCGGTGCGCCTCCGGGTTATGTGGGCTACGAAGAAGGTGGCTATCTGACCGAGGCGGTGCGTCGTCGCCCGTACAGCGTGATCCTGCTGGACGAAGTGGAGAAGGCGCATCCGGATGTGTTCAACATCCTGCTGCAGGTGCTGGATGACGGTCGTCTGACCGACGGCCAGGGCCGCACCGTGGACTTCCGCAACACCGTCATCGTGATGACCTCGAACCTGGGCTCGCACCAGATCCAGGACATGAGCGGCGACGACAGCCCGGAAGCCTATACGCAGATGAAGGCGGCGGTGATGGGCGTGGTGCAGGCGCACTTCCGTCCGGAGTTCATCAACCGCCTGGACGACATCGTCGTGTTCCACCCGCTGGACAAGCAGCAGATCAAGCAGATCGCACGCATCCAGATGCGTGGGCTGGAGAAGCGGCTGGGCGAGCGTGGTTTGCGCCTGGAGGTGTCGGATTCGGCCTTCGATGTGCTGGGCAATGTCGGCTTCGACCCGATCTATGGCGCGCGGCCCTTGAAGCGTGCGATCCAGGCCCAGCTGGAAAATCCGCTGGCGCAGAAGATCCTGGCCGGCGAGTTCGCCAGCGGCGACACCATCAAGGTGGAAGCTGGTGGTGGTGGGCAATTGCAGTTTGGCAAGGGCTGAGAGCCCAAAGCCAAAGCCTAAGCTTCAAAAGCTTCAAAATCTCTAAGAGCTGCCCTCACCCCAACCCCTCTCCCGCACGCGGGAGAGGGGCTAGGATCGTGTCGGCGGCTAGTGCATTAGCCCCTCTCCCGCGCGCGGGAGAGGAGTTGGGGTGAGGGGAAGCTTCTAGCCAGAGATGCACGCTTCAAAAAAAGCATCAGCAAATAACGCCCCCTCACAAGTAACCCCTGCAACCGTCCACCGGTTGCCATCCATCCTCGGCTATCGTCAGCGGTCACTCCTTAGCGAGCACTCCGATGACCGATCCGCAGTGGAAGCCTGAAACCATCGCCGTGCACGGCGGCTATTCCCCTGATCCAACCACCCGCGCAGTCGCGGTGCCGATCTACCAGACCGTTGCCTACGCCTTCGACGACACCCAGCACGGTGCCGATCTGTTCGACCTCAAGGTGCAGGGCAATATCTATACCCGCATCATGAACCCGACCACCGATGTGCTGGAAAAGCGCATCGCTGCGTTGGAAGGCGGCATCGGTGCGTTGGCGCTGGCTTCGGGCCAGGCCGCGATCACCTACGCCATCCAGACCATTGCCGAGGCCGGCGACAACATCCTCGCCTCCAGCGCGCTGTATGGCGGCACCTACAACCTGTTCGCGCACACGCTGCCGCAGTTCGGTATCCAGACCCGCTTTGCCGACTACCGTGATCCGCAGGCCTTCGCGGCTTTGATCGACGAGCACACCAAGGCGGTGTTCGTCGAGTCGATCGGTAACCCGCGCGGCAACATCACCGATATCGAAGCCATCGCCAAAATCGCCCACGCCCACGGCGTGCCGGTGATCGTCGACAACACTGTCGCCACGCCGTATCTGCAGCGTTCCTTCGATTTCGGTGCGGATATCGTGGTGCATTCCTTGACCAAGTATCTCGGCGGCCATGGCACCAGCCTTGGCGGCGCGATCGTGGATTCCGGTCGCTTCCCGTGGGCCGAGCACAAGGAACGCTTCCCGCGTCTCAATACGCCGGATGTGAGTTACCACGGTGTGGTCTATACCGAAGCGCTTGGCCCGGCGGCCTTCATTGGCCGCGCGCGGGTGGTGCCGTTGCGCAACATGGGGGCGGCGATTTCACCGTTCAACGCGTTCCAGATCCTGCAGGGCATCGAGACGCTGGCGTTGCGCATGGATCGGATCAACAGCAATACGCTGGCGGTGGCCAATTACCTGCAGAAGCATCCGAAGGTCGCCTGGGTGAACTACGCCGCATTGCCGGACCATCCGGAGCATGCGCTGGTGCAGAAGTATCTGCGCGGGCAGGGCTCTGGGGTGCTGACGTTTGGCTTGCCGGGTGGGCGTGAGGCGGGGGCGCGCTTCCTGGATGCCTTGCAGTTGTTCACGCGGCTGGTGAATCTGGGCGATGCCAAGTCCTTGGCTACGCATCCGGCGTCCACCACGCATCGGCAGTTGGATGCGGCGGAATTGGAGAAGGCCGGGGTGACGCTGGATACCGTGCGGCTGTCCGTGGGCATCGAACATATCGATGACTTGCTGGCGGATCTGGAGCAGGCGTTGGCTGGGGCTTGAGTGGCAGATCAAGAGCGGGGTCTGCTTGTTGGAAGCTTCCCCTCACCCCAACCCCTCTCCCGTAAACGGGAGAGGGGCTAGTGCACTGGCAGCCGACGCAATCCGAGCCCCTCTCCCGCGTGCGGGAGAGGGGTTGGGGTGATGGCAGCTTTCAGCTCTTACCAGGCAACCGTAAACCGCTGACCAACATGCTTCGGTGCGTCCAGCTCATCCACCACTGCCACCGCCAGATCCGCGGCACTGATCGTGCCCGGGCCATCGCCGGTGCTCAGCGGGGTCTCGCCGCCAACCCGGTACGCGCCGGTGCGCTCGGTCGCGCTGCCCGGATGGAAGGCCACCGGCGGGCTAAGCTGGGTCCACTCCAACGACGTCTCGTTGCGCAGCTCGGTCAGCGCATCACGGGCCGCGCTGGCGCCGGGATAGATCGCTGCCGGGAAGCTGGGCGAGTCCACCAGCTGGCTGCCATCCGGTGCGTAGAGACTGCCGGCACCGCCAATCACGATGTAACGCTTCACGCCTGCGGCCTTGGTGCCGGCGACGATCGCACGGGTACCGCGCAGGAACTCGTTATAGAGATCCGGATTGGCCCAGCCGGCGTTGTAGGCGCTGACCACCGCATCAGTACCGGCAACGGCGGCATGCACTTCATCGGCATTGCGCACATCGGCCTTGGCCACCTGCAAGTGTGGGCGAGCTTCCAGCTTGGCCGGGTCGCGGACCAGCGCGGTCACGTCATGGCCGCGGGCCAGCAGTTCGTCGAGTACGGCCTTGCCGACAAAGCCGGTGGCACCGATCAGGGCAACTTTCATGGGAACGTCCTTGGGGTGGGGAATGACGCCAGTGTCCGCCCAAGTCGGCGTCGGCGGCAGTCGCAAAAAATCACAATCACCTTGAAGCTGTGCTTCACAATGGCGGCACGGAGGTGGCCGATGGACAGTGTCAAACGGATGGCCTTGTTCGCCCAGGTGGTGCAGCACGGTTCGATGAGCGCGGCGGCGCGGGCGCTGGGCATGAGTACCTCGGCGGTCAGTCAGCAGGTACGCGCGTTGGAGCAGGACGCTGGTGTGGCCCTGCTGCATCGCTCGACCCGGCGTCTGGCGCTGACCGATGTTGGGAGCCGCTACTACGCTGCCTGCGCGCGCCTGTTGGATGCAGCGGGCGAGGCGGAGGCGGAGCTGTCCGCTGCCCGGCAGGCACCCAGCGGCGAGCTGCGCCTGTCTGCGCCGCTGGGCATGGCCGCGCACATCGGCCCTGCCTTGGGCGGCTGGCTACAGGACAACCCGCAGCTGCGTCTGCACCTGTTCTTCGACGATGGCTGGACCGATCTGCTGCAGGCGCGCATCGATCTTGCGCTGCGCTTCGGCCAGTTGCCGGACAGTGACTGGATGGCGCAACGCCTGGGCAGCCTGCAGCGCTGGCCGTGCGCGGCGCCGGCCTGGCTGCAGCGGCACGGCGTTCCCGACGATCCGCTGCAGGTGCCGGCGGCGGAATGGTTGGGTATGCCGCAGGTTCCGGGTCTGGTCTGGCATCAGCGGGAGAGTGGCGAGGAGCGCCTGGTGCCCGCGCACCCGCGTATCGCCAGCCAGAACCAACCGGCGGTACTGCGCCTGTGCGAAGCCGGATTGGGGGTGGCGGTGCTGACCAGTCTGGATGCGGCGCCGCTGCTGGAATCCGGCAGCCTGCAGCGCTTGTTGCCGGAGTGGGAGGTACCGTCGTTGCCGGTGTGGGCAGTCACCCCGCATCGGCAGACCCAGCCGGCCAAGGTGCGCCAGGCCATCGTGTTGCTGCAGGATCATCTGACGGGTCTGCCCGGTGCGGATGCCGGGTTTGCGCAAGATCGGAAACGCCGCCGCTGAGCAGGCGCGCTGCAATAGCTCCACCAGCCAACGGAGATGCCGCAATGAAAGCCAATGTCGCGCAGTTGCCACGCCTGGACCGGGTCATCGCTTGCCTGCAGCAAAGCATCGATGTCGGCGGGCCATTGCCGGATCTGGATGCACTGGCGGCCATTGCCCATTACTCGCCGTTCCACTTCCACCGCGTGTATCGCGCGCTGACTGGCGAAACCATTGGCCGCACCGTGCAGCGGCTGCGCGTGGTCAAGGCCTTGCAGCGGCTTGCGCATAGCGATGCCAGTGTCACCGAGATCGCGCTGTTGGCGGGTTATGACACACCACAAGCCTTGGCACGGGTGCTGCGCGAAACCGTGGATGCCAGCGCCAGTGAGCTGCGGGAAGATCCCAAGCGCCTGGCTGCCAGTATCGAGCAGCTGTCACGGCCATTGCCGCCAGCCGAAAAGCCCGCGCCGCTGAGCGTGGAAGTCGTCACCCTGGAACCCTTCGAGGTGGTGGCACTGCGCGCGCGCGGGGCCTTCGACGATCTGGATGGTGTGTTCGGCGAACTGTTCGGCTGGGCCGCGGAGCAGGGCCTTGTCGAGCAGCTGCAGCAGCTGATCGGCGTGCCGCTGGGCGACCACCGCGAGCTGCCCGCCGAGGAGCTGCTGTTCGATTGCGCGCTTGCGCTGGATGCGGAACTGCCGGCGTTGCCGGAATCACTGCAGCGCGTGGTTCTTGGTGGCGGGCGCGTGGCGCGGCTGCGCCACGTCGGCAGCTACTCGCTGCTGGAAGATGCCACCGACCAGCTGCTGCGCGACTGGTTGCCGGGCAGCGGCCACGCCCTGCGCGATGCACCGCTGCATTACCACTTCCTCGACGACCCGGAAGAGGTCCCCGAGGCCATCCTGCGTGCCGATATCTACGTGCCGCTGGCCGCCGGCTGAGGCATGCCCGGTCGCAGGCTGCGGTAGGGCGGGGTGGACATGATCATCTCCGCCAGCGAATAGGCCAGCTCGCGCTCGGCCATCACCGTGCCATCGGCGCCGTGGTCGAGCAGGTGCTTGACCTCGGCATCGCTGTGGGCGCGGGCGAGCAGGGTCAGGTTGGGGTTGATGGCGCGCAGCTTGGCCAGCACTTCACCCGATTCCAGCGGCTGCGGAATCGCCAGCACGGCGATGGTGGCGCGCTCGGGATGGGCCTCGGCCAGCACCTTGTCCGAGGCGGCACTGCCACGAATGCCGGGAATACCGGCAGCGTGCGCACGTTCCACATGTTCGCGGTTGTCGTCGATCACCAGCACCGGCACGCCGCGGTCACGCAGCACCTGCGCCAGCTCGCTGCCGACCCGGCCGTAGCCGACCACGATGGCGTGGTCCTGCAGGTCCAGCGATGGGCCTGGCGGGATGTCCGGCACTTCTGGCACCGGCGTGGTTTCCTTGTGGCGCGCCTGCCAGCGGTCGAGCAGGCCGAACACCACCGGGTTGAGCATGATCGACACCAGCGCGCCGGCCAGTACCAGCGATTGCCCGGCCGGCGGCAGGATCTTCAATGCCACACCGAGGCCGGCGATGATGAAGGCGAACTCGCCGATCTGTGCCAGCGAGGCGGAAATGGTCAGCGCGGTGCCCTTGGAATGGCCGAAGGCGCGCACGATGAAGAAGGCGGCGGCCGACTTGCCGACCATGATGATCAGCACCGTCGCCAGCACCTGCCATGGGTGCTCGACGATGATCATCGGGTTGAACAGCATGCCCACCGAGACGAAGAACAGCACCGCGAACGCGTCGCGCAGCGGCAGTGAATCGTGTGCGGCCTTGTGGCTGAGCTCGGACTCGTTGAGCATCATGCCGGCGAAGAACGCACCCAGCGCGAACGACACGCCGAACAAGGCAGCAGCGCCGAACGCCACACCCAGGGCAATCGCCAGCACGCACAGGGTGAACAGTTCGCGCGAACCAGTGCCGGCCACTTTCTCCAGCACCCACGGAATGACGCGGCGGCCGACCACCAGCATCACCGCCACGAACAGGCCCAGCTGCACGAAGGTCCAGCCGATCGAGGCCAGCAGCCCGCCAATGGACAGTTCCTTGCCGCTTGCCTCCGGGCCGAATACGTCGGCGATCACCGGCATCATCACCAGCGCCAGCACACAGGCCAAGTCTTCCACGATCAACCAGCCGACCGCGATCTTGCCGCGCGTGGTTTCCAGCAGGCGGCGTTCTTCCATTGCCCGCAGCAGCACCACGGTGGAAGCGGTGGCCAGCGAGAAACCGAAGATCACGCCATGCAGCACCGGCCAACCCATCAGCGTGGCCACGCCCCAGCCGAGCAGGGTGGCGACCAGGATCTGGCCGATGGCGCCGGGGATGGCGATGGCTTTGACCGCCATCAGGTCCTTCAACGAGAAGTGCAGGCCTACCCCGAACATCAGCAGCATCACGCCGATCTCGGCCAGCTGGTTGGCCAGCGCCTGGTCGGCGACAAAGCCCGGGGTGAATGGCCCCACGATGACACCGGCAACCAGATAACCCACCAGCGGCGACAGCCGAAGCTTGTTGGCCAGGGCGCCAAGCACGAAGGCCAGGCCCAAACCGATGGCAATCATGTTGATCAGGGCGGTGTCATGGTGCATCAGGGCTCGCTGGGTCGGTGGGGGTGGTTTGATTCTAAAGGGGCTGGTGGCTTGGGTGCGGGGAAATACATGAAAAATCTGGGTTTTTATGTCCCAAGGAATTGGGCCGACGGGATTTGGGGCTGACCAGATCAAGGGCGAAGGCAAGGGCACCCCTCCCCAACCCTTGCCTGCGGCAAAGGGAGGGAGTTAACGGCAATGCCGGCAATCCAACCGTTCGCGCGGACCGCCCCCTCCCTTTGCCGCAGGCAAGGGGAGGGTTGGGGAGGGGTAACGCTCTGCTCCAGCTTAGTAAAAGATGCCCCGGTTTCCCGGGGCATCTTCCTTCAGGATCTGCGTCAGGGCTCGGAACAGTTGGCGTTGCTCGCGATGCTCTTGTCGCTGGTGCCGGGGAAACCATGCCGCCTTGCGGCCCATACCACGACCAGGGTCGCCACCAGCAACCCCAGTAGCGCAGGAGCAAACGCGCCGACGCCCCAGCGCCCGAGCAGCCCGCCGCCGATGATGCCGCCGCCGGCGATTGCCGCGTTCCACGCGGTGACCAGCATGGATTGGGCGACATCGGCGGCGTCTCCGGCAGTCTTTGCCAGCGCTGTCTGGAACAGGGTTGCGGCGCCGCCGAAGGCAATACCCCAGACCGCCACTGCCGCATGGACCACAAGCGCCGTCTCACTGGCCAGCCCGAGTGCCAGTGCGGCCGCGCCGAACAGTACGGTGCTGGCAAGCGTCAACGCGCGCAGGTGCCGGTCGACCAGCACGCCGACGATCCAGATGCCCAGCAGCGAGGTCATGCCGAACACCAGCAACACCAGGTCGGTGCGCGCGCCCATGCCGGCAGCGCTCAGGAATGGCGCTATGTAGGTGTAAAGGATGTTGTGGGCCAGCACGAAGCACAGCACCACGAACAGCACCGGGCGCACACCGGCGATGGAGAACACCTGTCGCAACGGTAGCTCCCGGTTGTTCGGCTGGCCGGCGAAGTCCGGAACCTTGAACCGTACCCACAGCATCAGCACCAGTGCCAACAGGCTCATCGCGCCAAAACAGACCCGCCAGCCCAGCAGGTTGCCGAACAGGGTGCCGGCTGGCACGCCCAGCGACAATGCCAGTGGCGTGCCGACCATCGCGATGGCGATCGCCTTGCCTTGTTGATGCGCGGGCACCATGCGCGCCGCATAGCCCGCCAGCAGCGCCCACAACAGTCCGGCAGAAACGCCGGCGAGGAAGCGCGCCAACATCGTCAGCGCGTAGCTGCTGGATAAGGTGGTGACGGTATTGGCGATGGCGAAACCGGCGATCGCCGCCAGCAGCAACGGGCGACGGCGCACGCCCTGGGTCGCACTGGTCAGCGGAATCGCCGCAAGCAGCGAGCCGATCGCGTAGATCGTTACGGTCTGTCCTATCCATGCTTCGGACACGCCCAGGCCATGCGCCATCTGCGGGAGCAGGCCGGCCGGCAAGGCTTCGGTGAGGATGGTGATGAAGCCGGCCATCGCCAGTGCAAGCAAGGCGCCCAACGGCAGGCGTGCGTTGGAGGCGGCACTCATTGGCCGGCCTCCGGCGCGCGTGCAGCGTTGTCTTCCTCGCTATGGGCCAGCACCACCTTGCCGGTGATGCCACCTGCTTCCAGCAGGCGATGGGCCTGGATCATTCGCGCTGCGTCCATTGGCTGCAGTACCTGTGTAACGGTGGAGCGCAGCACGCCGGAATCCACCAATGCGGCGACTTCATTGAGAATCCGGTGCTGGGCGATCTGGTCCGGTGTGGCGTACAGCGGCCGGGTGAACACCATTTCCCAATGCAACGACACGCTCTTGGCTTTGAACGGTGTTGCATCGAGTGAGTCGTGGTCATCGATGATCGCCAGCCGCCCCTGCGGTTCGATCAACTCGGCCAACTCATGCAGGTGTTCGGCGGTGTTCGACAGCGCTGCGATGTGGTTGACCGGTGGCACCGGCAGGGCAGCGATCTGTGCCGGCAGCGGCTGCCGGTGGTCGATGACATGGTGGGCACCCATGGCCAGGCACCAATCGCGGCTCTGCGCGCGCGATGCGGTGGCGATCACGGTCAGGTTGGTCAGCTGCCGCGCCAGTTGGATCAGCATCGAGCCGACACCGCCCGCGCCGCCCAATACCAGCAGACTGTCGGTAACAGCAGGCTTGCCGCGGACGACACCCAAACGTTCAAGCAGCAGCTGCCATGCGGTCAGCGCAGCCAATGGCAATGCAGCAGCGTCGGTAAAGCCGAGCGTGGCTGGCATGTGACCGGCGATGCGCTCGTCGACCAGTTGGAACCCTGCATTGCTGCCACTGCGATCGAAGCTGCCTGCGTAGTAAACCGCTTGTCCGGGCTTGAACAGGGTGACGGCCTCGCCAACGGCGTCGATGACTCCGGCGGCATCCCAACCCAGCGAACGGACTTCATCAGGCACTGCGACCAGGCCTGCGCGGACTTTGACATCCAGAGGATTGACCGAGACCGCGCGCACTGCCACGCGTAGATCGTGCGGTCCTGGTTGCGGACATTCGACATCGACGTCGAACAGGCATTGTGGATCGGCCAGGCTGGAACCACGGCGGAAGGCGATGGCGTGCATACGCGCGCTGGTGATCGTCATCAGCGCACCTCCACTGATGCGTAAACCGCATCGCGCAGCTCAGTGACGAAGCGACCGGACATGCCTTCGTACAGCGTATTGGTGAAGGCGACCACGCTCAGGCCCTGTGCCCGGTCCACGAACCAGGAATGACCGTAGGCGCCGCCCCAGCGCCAGGTGCCCGGCGATTCCGGTGTGGCAGCCAGTGCTGGGTCGCGCAGCACCGAGAAACCGAGGCCGAAACCGAAACCTGGTGCACTGGGCAGTTCCAGTCCGTTGGTCTGGTCGCGACCCATTTCAGCGATCAGTTCGGCCGGCAGCAGGCCATCGCCACCCACACGCAGCGTTTCCAGCAGGCGCAGCAGATCGTCGGCAGTGCCAGCCATGCCCGCGCCAGCCGAGGGAAACGCCTGCGCATCGAAGATGCGCGCCGGGCTATAGCTGATTCCGATGGCGCCATCGAACGGCGACACAATCTCGCTCTCGCTGAGCAGGTGTGGCTGCGGTGCACCGCTTACATAGGCGCTTGCCACGCGTTGGGCATCGCGGGCGACGAAGCCGGTATCCGTCATGCCCAGTGGGCCGGTAACCAATTGATCCACAGCCTGCTGCAGCGGCGTGCCGTGGATGCGTTCGATCAAGGCACCCAGCACATCGGTCGCCAGCGAATAGCCCCAGGCGCTGCCGGGCTCGTATGCCAGCGGTACTTCGGCGATGCGACGCAGGTTGTCCTGCAGGCTGATGGCGGAGGCATCCATGCCATCGGAGACGCCGGCCCGTGCATACGGACCGTCCGCATCTGGTTCGAAGAAGCGGTAACCCAGACCGGCGGTATGGCTCAGCAGCTGCCGCGCGCTGATCTGTGCGGGACGGCCGTCGGCCAATCGCGGCCGGAATTCCGGCAGCCAATGTTCGATGCCGGCATCCAGGTCAAGTTTGCCCTGTGCCACCAACACCATGGCTGCGGTGGAAACGATGGGCTTGCTGACCGAAGCCAGCCGGAACACGGTGTCCACGCGCATCGGGCGCGCGCTGGCGCGGTCGGCGAGGCCGCTGGCCTGGCGGTGGATCAACGCACCGTCACGGGCGACCAGCACCACGGCGCCGACCAGGCGTTGTTCTTCCAGTGCCTGCTGCACGACGGTCTGGATGAGAGCCAAAACCGGATCAGGCACGGCACTTGAAGATAGGGGGAACGCGGGGATCGTCATTGCGGCTGGCTCGAAGAAATGGGCAGGCGGTGACGATAGGAATCCCCCGATTGAAGAAAAAGCAGGCTGCAGTTCCGTGATGCGCGGAATAAGATGTCCGCAATCAGGCGAAGGGCAGATCATGGACAGCCTCAACGGCTTCGTGGTGTTTGTGCAGGTGGCCGAGACGCGCAGCTTCGTCGCGGCCGGGCGTGAGCTTGGGGTGTCGGCGTCGGCGATCGGCAAGAGCGTGGCGCGGCTGGAAGAGAAGCTGGGGGTGCGCCTGTTCCATCGCAGCACCCGCAGCGTGACCCTCACCGCCGAAGGCACGCTGTTCCTGGAACGCAGCCGCCGCATCCTGGCCGAGATTGATGCCGCCGAGCTGGAACTGTCGCAGGCCAGCGCGGCGCCACGTGGACGCCTGCGGGTGAGCCTGCCGTTGGTGAGCTCGCTGATGCTGCCGGTGTTGGGCGAATTCATGCGCGCCTATCCACAGATCGAGCTCGACCTGGACTTCACCGACCGCATGGTCGATGTCATCGAGGAAGGCTTCGATGCGGTGGTGCGCACCGGTGAACCAGCCGACTCACGTCTGTCGGCGCGTCGCCTGGGCAGCTTCCATATGCGGCTGGTTGCTTCGCCGGAGTATCTGGCGCGCTGCGGCGAGCCGCAGACCCCGACCGACCTTGAGCAGCACAGTTGCCTGCACTATCGCTTCCCCAACAGCGGCAAGCTGGAGGCCTGGGCGCTGCGGCGCGAAGCGGGCGAGGCGGAGCTGCAACTGCCGACCTCGATGATCTGCAACAACATCGAGACGCGCGTGTGCTTCGCATTGCGCGGGCTGGGGATTGCCTACCTGCCGGATTTCGCTATTCGCGAGCCGCTGGCAGCGGGGCTGCTGCAGCCCATCCTGGTCGACCAGGTAAGCGGAGCCGGTGTTTTCAATGTGTTGTGGCCGGCCAGCAAATACCCCTCGCCGAAGGTACGGGCATTGGTGGATTTCCTCTGCGCGAAGGTGTTTCCGCAAGCTGCTTGAGGCGGCCGTCCCCGCACATGGAGTTGCCGTCTGGCAACGTCCCGGCGGCACAAAGAAAAATGCCCCGGTTTCCCAGGGCATCTTCCTTTCACGACATCAAACCGGGATTACCAGGTGTAGCTGATACGGCCGTAGACGTAGGCGCCGTTGAAACCATACGGGGAGTAGTTGCTGTACGGCAGCATGCCCCAGGTCGAGTTCTGCAGGTCGGCGGTGCGATCCGGATACTGGTCCAGCAGGTTGTCCGCACCCAGGGTCAGCTTCCAGTTTTCGCTGGGCTTGAAGCTGGCCGAGGCATCCACTACCCAGCTGGCGTCATAGGTCTGGTCGCGGGCAGCAGTGGCCGAGTTGCGCACGGTGAAGCTGCCATAGCGGGTCGCCGACAGACCCAGCTCCCAGCGGTCCGAGCGCCAGGTGCCGCTGACGATGGCCTTGTCACGCGGGAAGCTGTCCTCGATGCGGCCGATCTCGTCGCGGCCGATCAGCGACTGGGTGATGCCCAGGCTGCCGAACACCGCCGGCGAAGCGATGAACTTCTTCACTTCGGTCTCGTTGTAGCTGTAGGCCGCGGTCAGTTCCAGGCTGCTGGCAGCAAACGGGATGGTGTAGCTGGACACCGCATCGACACCGCGGGTGCGGGTGTCCACGCCATTGGTGAAGTACGAGAACGCAGTGACCTGCGGCAGCCCCAGACCGGCCAACAGCGCGTTGGCGGCGGCATTGGTGGTGATGTTGGTGGACAGCACGATGCGGTCGTCGATATCGATCTGGTAGGCATCGACGGTCAGGTACAGGCGGTCAACCGGCTGCAGCACCAGGCCAAGGCTGTAGGAGGTGGAGCTTTCGGCCTTGAGCGGGCTGGCACCCAGCGCCTGTGCGGCAGCGCTGGTGGTCGGGAAGGTGCCGCGGTCGACGAAGCTGCCGTTGATGATGGTGCTGGTGACCGCCTGGTAGCTCTGCTGTGCCAGCGACGGTGCGCGGAAACCACTGGACGCGGTGGCGCGCAGCGCAACCTTGTCGGTGAAGGCGTAGCGCGCCGACAGCTTGCCGGAGAACTTGTCGCCGAAGTCCGAGTAGTCCTCGTAGCGACCGGTCAGGCCGGCGGAGAACTTCTCGGTCAGGTCGGCTTCGAGCCCGGCATAGACAGCGTAGTTGTGGCGATCGTTGTGCACTTCGTTGGTCGGGGTGAAACCACCGAAGCCCTGCGCGCCGCTACCGGTATAGGAGTTCAGCTCACCGGCGTTCTGCTCCCACTTCTCACGGCGGTACTCACCACCGAAGGACAGCGTGACCGGATAGGCCAGGCCCCAATCCAGCGACTTGGTGATGTCGGCGTTGAAGATGTCCTGCTGGTACTTCAGCGTGCCGTCGTAGAACGAGGTCGGGCTGTTGACGCCCAGGCTGTAGTTGATGCTGTTGCGGGTGTGGAAATCCAGGGTGTTTTCACCGTGGTTGACGCTGACGTCCCAGGTCCAGCCGCTCTCGGTATTGCCCTTGACGCCGGCTACCAGCGAGCGGTCCTTGGAGTACTGGTTGATCTGCGGCACGAAACCGTCCGGGTAGATCTGCGCCAGCAGCGCGGTCTGGCCGCTGTGGTTGGGCGAGCGGTAGAACGCGAACGAAGTGATGTCGCGGTTGCTCAGCAGGGCGCTGGCGTAGGCGCTGACGTTGTCGCTGAAGTTGAAGCTGGCGTTGGCCGAGGCAGCGGTGGCATCCACGCGCGGGTCACCGACCACGAAGGTCTTCTCACCGATGGACGGGAAGTTGCCGGTATTCGGGGTGGTGCCCTGATAAGGGCCTGCGCGGTTGCTTTCGTCCTGCTGGCTGACCTGGCCGGCGAAATGCACGCTGCCACGGCCATCGGCGAAGCTGACGCCGGTGTCGCCGGAGAGCTGGTACTTGTTGCCGTCACCGGCCGAGTACTGGCCGTAATCCACGGCTAGGCTGCCGCCCTTGCCGCTGCCCTTGAGCACGATGTTGACCACGCCGGCGATGGCATCGGAGCCGTACTGGGCCGAAGCGCCGTCGCGCAGCACTTCGACGCGTTCGATGGCGGCGATCGGAATCGCGTTGATGTCCACCGCGGAGGAGCCACGGCCGATGCTGCCGTTGACGTTGATCATCGCCGAGGTGTGGCGGCGCTTGCCGTTGACCAGCACCAGCACCTGGTCAGGCGACAGCCCGCGCAGCTGCGCCGGGCGGATGCCGCTGGTGCCGTCGGTCAGGGCCGGGCGCGGGAAGTTCAGTGAGGGCAGGGCGCGCGACAGCGCGGTGGCCAACTCGCCGGTGCCGGTGGACTGCAGGGCTTCCGGGGTGATGATGTCGATCGGTGACTGCGACTCGGCCACGGTGCGGTCAGCCACGCGGGTACCGGTAACGATCACGGTATCCAGGGTATTGGCGCTGGACTGGGCCAGGGCGGGTAGGGCCGGTGCGCCAAGGGCGATGGCAATGGCGACGGCGAGGGTGCTGGACTTGCGGTTCATCAGGTTGCAGCTCCGGTATTGAGTGGCGGCATCGGCGGCGCGTGGGGTTCGCGGCTGTTGCGGTGCGCCATCAACGAATTAATGGAATTTTTACCTCGTGTCAAACCGGACGGTTCAGCTAAATTGTTGCTTTTGAAAGCTTTTTCAGTTCAGCAAGGGCGATTTGGCTATGCGAGTACTTGGCCCTTGTCGGGCAACGCCGTTCAGGCGCGTGCGATAACAGGGCGTGAGTCAAGTATTGGTTAACGTTAGAATTACGTCGCAGGAATGCTGCTCACATGCTCATTCCTTTTCGTTATAACGGACCCATTCATGATTTCCCTTCGTAATTTCGCCCTTCGCCGGGGCGAGCGCCTGCTGTTGTCCAACGTAGACCTCACCCTGCATGCCGGCTATCGCGTAGGCGTGGTGGGCCGTAATGGCGCAGGTAAATCCAGCCTGTTTGCGGCCGTGCGCGGTGAGCTGGAAGCCGACAAGGGCGACGTGTCGCTGCCCGGCAAGATCCGTATCGCCGACGTGGCCCAGGAAACCCCGGCGCTGCCCGACCGCGCCATCGACTTCGTGCTTGGTGGTGATGACGTAGTCGCCGCGGTGCTGCAGGAAGAAGCCGCAGCGGCTGAGCGCGAGGATTGGGAGGCGGTTGCCAACGCGCACCAGAAGATGGCGGAACTGGGCGCCTATGACGCCGAGGCGCGCGCTGGCAAGCTGCTGCATGGCCTGGGCTTCCCGGCTGAGACGCATGATCGTCCGGTGTCGGCGTTCTCCGGTGGCTGGCGCGCACGCTTGAACCTTGCCCGCGCACTGATGATGCCCAGCGACCTGCTGCTGCTCGACGAACCGACCAACCACCTGGATCTGGACGCGGTGTACTGGCTGGAGCAATGGCTGCTGAAGTATCCGGGCACCTTGCTGCTGATCTCGCATGACCGCGAGTTCCTGGACAACGTCGCCACCCACACCCTGCATCTGCACGGCGGCGGCGCCAAGCTCTATCCGGGCGGCTATACCGATTTCGAGCGCCAGCGTGCCGAGCACCTGCGCCAGCAGCAGATCGCGCACGAGAAGGAACAGGCCGAGCGCGCGCATCTGCAGAGCTTCATCGATCGCTTCAAGGCGCAGGCCAGCAAGGCCACCCAGGCGCAGAGCCGGATGAAGCGCCTGGCAAAGATGGCCGGCACCGAAGCGGTGCGCGCCGAGCGCGAGTTCCGCATCGAGTTCTCGCCGCCGGCCAAGCTGCCGTTCTCGCTGATCCGCCTCAACGACGTTACCGCCGGTTACGGCCCGGACGCGGTGATCCTGGACAACGTCGGCTTCGGCCTGGAAGCCGGCCAGCGCGTCGGTCTGCTCGGGCCGAACGGTGCGGGTAAAACCACGTTGGTGAAATCACTCGTCGGCGACCTGCCGTTGCTTGGCGGTGACCGCATGGCCCACCCGGACCTGCAGATCGGTTACTTCGCCCAGCACACGGTGGAATCGCTGCACGCAGGCATGACGCCGATGGATCACTTCCGCGAGATTTCGCCGGATGGCGTCAACCAGTCGTTCCGCGACTTCCTCGGCAAGTGGAACTTCCCGGGTGACCGTGCGTTCGAGACGGTCGATGGTTTCTCCGGTGGCGAGCGTGCGCGTCTGGCGCTGGCCCTGATCGCCTGGCAGCAGCCGAACGTGCTGCTGCTCGACGAACCGACCAACCACCTTGACCTGGAAATGCGCGAAGCATTGGCCGAGGCGTTGGCGCTGTTCGAAGGCGCGATCGTGATGGTGTCGCATGATCGCCATCTGATCGGCCTGGTCTGCGATACGTTCTGGCGTGTCGCCGACGGTGTGGTCGAGCCGTTTGCCGGTGACCTCGACGAGTACGCGCAGTGGCTGCGTACCCGCGCCAGCGCGCAGGGTTCACGCAACAAAAGTGATCGCCAGGAAAAGCCTGCAGCTGCCGCACCGGTTGCGCAGGTTGCCCCGGCCAAGCCGGCTTCCAACAAGAAGCCGGTCAACCCGCACAAGCTGGAAGCGGCCGAGAAGAAGGTCGAGCAGTTGGGTGCAGCGCTGGCTGAGGTGGATGCGCAGCTGGCCGATTCCGGCAACTACGCCGACGCAGCGAAGATGGCCAAGCTGGGCGGCGAACGCGAAGTGCTGGTACAGCAGTTGGAGCAGGCCGAGGCGGCGTGGATGGAGATGTTGGAAGACTGAGCCCGGGCTCAGTCTTGCTTGTGGGAGCGGCGTCAGCCGCGAAGCTGGCAATGCCTGAAATGCCACTGTAGAGCCGAGCCATGCTCGGCTGGGGCTTTACCGGTGATGCCCCTGCCGAGCATGGC
>NZ_JASCOR010000061.1 GCF_029959445.1 Stenotrophomonas sp. PS02298
GTCAGTGGTTTATACGCCCCCGGCGCGTCATCGCGCTCAGTGACCTGGGGGGGGGGGCGAGGCTGCGCGCCCCCCGCCAAGGCCTGGCCCTGCGCGAAAGGGTTGGCATGAACGCGCAGCTGCATGGCAGTCTGGCCGATATGTACGGCGACCTCGGGCAACGCATCGCCCTGGTCGAAGAAGACCGCGCGCTGGATGGCGAACTGCGGAAACTGCTGGAGGAGATCCGCGCGCAGCGTTGGGAGTTGTATGTCGACCGTTGAGCTTGTAGCCGAGATCGAGTTGTCGCCGGCCTTCCATGATTGCGATCCAATGCACGTGGTCTGGCATGGCAATTACTTCAAGTATTTCGAGATCGCGCGCTGTGCACTGTTGCAGCGCTACGACTACGACTATCCGCAGATGCTGGAATCCGGCTATCTGTGGCCGGTGGTGGATGCGCGGGTCAAGTACATCCGTCCGCTGCTGTACCAGCAGGCCTTGCGGGTGCGTGCGCAGATCAGCGAGTGGGAGAACCGCTTGAAAATCGACTATCAGATCCATGCTGCCGCTGATGGGCAGCTGCTGACCCGCGCCCACACCATCCAGGTGGCAGTGGATGCTGCCAGCAAGGAAATGCTGTACCAGAGCCCGCCGGTATTGTGGGAGCGCCTGGGAGTGCCGGCACCATGATCACACGTCTGTTTGCCTATCCGCGTGTTGCCTTGTGCGCACTGCTGCTGGTGCTGGCGCCGATCAGCCATGCTGCCGATGCGGCGGTTGATGCGATCACCCAGTCGGTGGCGCGTCCGGATGTACTGCGTGGTCAGTTCACCCAGGACAAGCAGGTCAGCGGCTTCAAGAACCCGCTGCGCTCGCAGGGGCAGTTCGTGGTGGCGCGCCAGCACGGCGTGATCTGGACCACGCAGCGCCCGTTCCCGTCGGAAGTCGTGGTCACTGCCGATCGCATCCTCAGCCGTCAGCGTGATGGGACCAACCGGGTGGAACTGGATGCGCGTCAGCAGCCAGCAATGCGCTCGGTCAACGCCATCATGTTCGCGCTGATGAGTGGCGACGTGCAGGCCTTGTCCAGCCAGTTCAACATCAAGGCGCAACGCGAAGGCCAGGGCTGGCGGCTGCAGTTGACGCCGAAGTCGGCGATGTTGGCCAAGGCCTTCCAGTCGCTGTCCTTGCAGGGTGACCGCTACGTGCGCCAGGTGGAGATCATCGAGGCCAACCAGGACCGCACCCTGATCCAGTTCAGCGCTTTGGCTGAAGCTCCGGCCACGCTCAGTGCCGATGAGGCGCGCCGTTTTGACTGAGCCGCAAGTCGCAGCATCGGAGCGCCTGCGGCGTTGGTGGCATTGGCTGGGCCTGGCCTGGCTGCTGTTGCTGATCGGTCTTGGCGTGCAGCAATGGCAGCTGTGGAGCACGCAGTCGCGCATTGATACCGACATCCTGGCGTTGCTGCCGCAGGATGCGCACGACAGGCTGCTGTCCGACGTCACCCGCCGCATCGCCGATGGCAGTGCGCGGCAGGTGGTGGTGTTGCTGGGCAGCGCGGACAGTGAAGCGACCAAGCGCGCACAGGACGCATTCGCCGGCAGCATGGCCAATGGCGCCGATAGTGGCCTGCTGCAGCCGAGCGGCTCGATTGAGGGCTGGTTCGAGCAGGCGCGCGACTTCTACGCGCCTTGGCGCGACCGCCTGCTCACTGCCGAGCAGCGCCAGCAACTGCAGCAAGCCGATCCTGCGTTGCTGGGCGAGCAGGCATTGGCCAGTCTGTACGGGCCGATGGGCGCGCCGCGCCTGACCGAGTGGCGGCAGGACCCGCTGTCGCTGTGGCCGCAATGGTGGCAGCAGCAGGCGCGCGCCTCCGGCCTGCAGCTGGGCGAAGATGGCCTGCTCGAAGCCGAAGGCCGGCATTGGGCCGTGCTGCAGTTTGAAACCCGTGATTCGGCGTTTCAGTTGGATGGCGAACGCCACCTTGATGCATTGCTGACGCGTGCCGGCAGCGCCGCACGCGGCGCGGCGCCGGATCTGGAAATCCTGCATGCCGGCGTGCCGTTGCATGCCGAGGCCGCGGCGTCGCAGGCCAACCGCGAGATCAACACCATTGGCTGGGGATCGCTGGCCGCGGTGTTGCTGCTGGTGTGGCTGGCGTTCCGCTCGTTACGGCCGATCCTGCTGGTCGCTGCTTCCCTGCTGATTGGCTGCGGCGTGGCTTTGGCGGTCACCGTGCTGGTGTTCGGCAAGGTGCATGTACTGACGCTGGTGTTCGGTGCATCGCTGGTGGGCGTGGCCGAGGATTACGGCATCCACTGGTTCGCCTCGCGCCAGGCCGAGCCGGCCGAACGCCGTTGGAGACTGCTGCGGCATCTGCTGCCTGGCCTGTGCCTGGCCTTGCTGACCAGCGCACTGGCGTATGTCGCGTTGGGCCTGGCGCCGTTCCCGGGCCTGCGGCAGATGGCAGTGTTCTCGGTGGTTGGGCTGGCTGCAGCGTTCGCCACGGTGATCTTCTGGTTCCCCTACCTGGACGGCGGCCAGATCGCGCCCACCCGCTTCTCGCAGTGGCTGGGCAATACGCTGGAACGCTGGCCGCGCCTGCACAGCGGTCGGCAGATCCTGGTGCTGACGATTGCGGTGGTACTGCTGTCGGGCATTGGCATCGCACGTCTGCAGACCGACGATGACCTGCGCAGCCTGCAGTCCTCGCCGCCACAGCTGATGGCCGAGCAGATCCGCCTCAGTCAATTGCTGGGCATGCCAAGCCCGGCCCAGTTCTACCTGGTGCAGGGAGCCGACGCGACGCAGCTGTTGCAGCGTGAGGAAGCGCTGACTGCAAGGCTGCGGGAACTGGCCGACAGTGGAAAGATCGGTGGCTACCGCGCGATCAGCGATTGGCTGCCATCGCCGGCACGTCAGCAAGCGGACGCGGCGCTGACCGGTGCTGCCGAACCGCAGGTGCTGGCGATGGTCTCGAAGGCGGTTGGCGAGCCGTTGGCGCGCCCCACATTCTCGTCGGGGCCGTTGACCGCCGAAGCCTTCCTGGCATCGCCGGCATCGCAGCCGTTCCGTCACTTGTGGGTGGGCCAACTGGGTGAACAGGTGGCCAGCGTGGTGATGGTGGATGACCTGTCGCGTGCCGATGCGCTGACCACCTTGGGTGATGCCGCCAAGGGTCTGGACGGCGTGCGCTGGGTGGACCGCACTGCCGACTTCTCACGCTTGCTTGGCCATTACCGCAAGTTGATGGGCGGCATGTTGCTGGTCGGCATCGCGCTGGTATTCGGCGCGTTGCTGCTGCGCTACAAGCGCAATGCGTGGCGGGTATTCGCGCCGACCCTGCTGGCGGGGGTGCTGACGCTGGGGCTGCTGGGCCTGTTCGGACAGCCGCTGCAGTTGTTCAACATGCTCGCACTGATGTTGCTGCTGGGCATGGGCATCGACTACGGCATTTTCCTGGTCGAGCACCGCGGCGATGCCAGTGCATGGCTGGCGGTCTGTGTGGGCGCGGCCAGCACCTGGTTGTCATTCGGCCTGCTCGGTTTGTCGGCGACGCCGGCCTTGCGCGCATTCGGCTTGACCCTGTTGTTCGGCATCGGCCTGGTCTGGCTGATCTCGCCGTTGTTCCGGCCGCTGCCGCATGCTGCTGCGGAAGATTGATCTTCAACGTGTAACTGGACTCTCAAGGACGCATCGATGGCACCCAACGTGGAACGTACTGAAATCCTGATCATCGGCGCCGGCCCGGCCGGTTCGGTCGCTGCGGCGATGCTGCGCAAGCAGGGCCGCCAGGTGTTGATGATCGAGCGCCAGCAGTTCCCGCGCTTCTCCATCGGCGAGAGCCTGCTGCCGCAAAGCATGGAATACATCGAGGCGGCGGGACTGCTGCAGGACGTGGTGGAAGCTGGCTTCCAATACAAGAACGGTGCGGCCTTCGTGCACGGCGAGGCGCGTACTGCGTTCGACTTCCGCAACAAGTTCTCGCCGGGTTGGGGCACTACTTACCAGGTACAGCGCGCCGACTTCGACAATGTGCTGGCGAAGGGCGCCGAGCGTATGGGTACCACCCTGCGCTTTGGCGATGAAGTGCTGGCGGTTGAGCCGGGCGAGCAGCCAGCGGTGACGGTGCGCCGCCCGGATGGCAGCGAGTACCGCATCGAGGCCGACTTCATTCTGGATGCCTCGGGTTTTGCACGCTTGCTGCCGCGACTGCTGCAGCTGGAGTCGCCGTCCAACTTCCCGGTGCGCGGTGCGATCTTCTGCCACGTGCGTGATCACATTCCGGTGGATGCGGACTTTGATCGCAACAAGATCCTGATCACCACCCATCCCGAGCATATCGACGTCTGGTACTGGACGATTCCGTTCTCCAACGGCTGCTGCTCGCTGGGCGTGGTGGCCGAGCCCTCGTTCTTCGAGCGCTACGAGGGCGAAGACCTGCAGAAACTGCAGGCCATTGTCGGCGAAGACCCCAACCTGAGCCGGCTGCTGGTCAATGCCGAGTGGGCGGTGCTGCCGGTACGACGCATCACCGGCTACTCGGCCAATGTCAGTTCGCTGCATGGTCCGGGATATGCTTTGTTGGGCAATGCCGGCGAATTCCTCGATCCGGTGTTTTCTTCCGGCGTCACCATCGCCTTCAAGTCGGCGCAGCTGGCCAGTGAATGTCTTGCGCGCCGCTATGCCGGTGAAAGCGTGGACTGGGAAGCTGAGTTCTCGGTGCCGCTGCGTGCCGGCGTCAAGACCTTCCGTCGCTTCGTCGAAGCCTGGTATCAGGGCGGCTTCCAGAAGATCATCTACCACCCCGATCAGCAGCCCGAGATCCGCGCCATGATCTGTTCGATTCTGGCCGGCTACGCCTGGGATACCAAGAATCCCTACGTGGCCGATGAGAGTGGGCGACGCATGCGCGTGCTGGAGGAACTGTGCGGCGCCTGATCACCAGTCTTGTCGCCTGCTTGTTGCTGGCCGCGTGCGCGGGCCGCATGCCAAAGCCACTGGTTGAGCTGCCAACGCTGCGCTTGTCGCCAGCCAGCCTGCCGGCGCCGTTGGCGCTGCAGCAGCAGCTGCAGTTCCGTTTCGGCATCCAGGAGCGTGAGCTCGATGCGCTGTTGGAGGCTGACGCGCAGCAGCTGCAGCTTGCCGTGCAGGCGATGGGCCGCACCGGCGTGCGACTGCGCTGGGACGGCGAGCATCTGCAGCAGGAGCGCGCGCCATGGCTGCCGCCGCAGGTGCGTGCCGAGCGGGTGCTGGATGACCTGCAGTTTGCGCTGTGGCCTACCGCGGCGATTGCCGCAGCATTGCCCAGTGGCTGGTCGGTGCTCGACGACGGCGTGCGCCGACAACTGCGCCAGGGCGACACGACCTGGCTGGAGTTGCAGCGCAGTGCCGATGGCACGCTGCTGCTGGAAAATCGTGCGGAAGGCTATTCGTTGCAGATCCATTCGATAGACATGCAGGTGCAGCAACCATGAGTGCGGTGTATTTGAACGAGCTGGGCGTGATCTGTGCCTTGGGCGCGGATCGGGCACACATCGCCAAGGCCTTGTTCCAGCCGCAGCCGACTGGCTCGGCGCTGAGCGACACGGTCATTCCCGGGCGTTCGCTGGTGGTGGGCGCGGTGCAGTCAGTGCTGCCATCGTTGCAGGACCTGCCGGTGGCGCTGCATGGGCGCAACAATGCGCTGCTGTTGGCTGCCCTGCAGCAGATCGAGCCGGCCGCGCGTGCGGCAATTGCCCGTTACGGCAGTGAGCGCGTGGCGGTGGTGATGGGGACCAGCACCTCGGGCATTGGTGAATCCGAGGAAGCGCTGGCCAGCTACAACGCCAGTGGTGAGTGGCCGCCGCAGTTTGATTACGCACAGCAGGAGATGGGCACGGCGGCGCGCTTCGTGCGCAGCTACCTGGGTATCGATGGCCCGGCTTGGGTGCTGTCCACGGCGTGCTCGTCCAGTGCCAAGGCCTTGATGTCGGCAGCGCGCTTGCTGCGCAGTGGCGTCGTGGATGCGGTGATTGCCGGCGGCGCGGATTCCCTGTGCCGGTTCACCGTTGCCGGCTTCAGCGCATTGGAGTCGGTGTCGGCGGCGCGCTGCAATCCGCTCTCGCGCAATCGCTGCGGCATCAATATCGGTGAAGGTGCGGGGGTGTTCCTGATGACCCGCGAGCCGGGTCCGGTGCAGCTGTCGGGCTGGGGTGAAACCTCCGACGCGCACCATATGTCAGCACCGGACCCGAGCGGGCAGGGCGCGGCGCTGGCAATGCGCCAGGCCTTGCAGCGCGCCGGCTGGGAAGCGGACTCGGTCGATTACATCAACCTGCATGGCACCGCGACCCAGCATAACGATGCGATGGAGAGCGTGGCCGTGGCTGATACCTTCGGCCTGGACGTGCCGTGCAGCTCCACCAAGCCGCTCACCGGGCATACGCTTGGGGCGTCGGGCGTGATTGAAGCCGCGTTGTGCTGGATCACCCTGGCCGAAAACCCTGGCCAGCAGCTGCCGCCGCATTGGTGGGATGGTGAAGCCGATGGGGCGCTGCCGGCGCTGGCCCTGGTGGCTCCCGGCACGCGCGCAGCGACGCCGCCACAGCGGCTGCTGAGCAGCTCGTTCGCGTTTGGCGGCAGCAATGCCGTGCTTGCCATGGAGAAAGCCGCACATGGCTGAGTGTTACGCCATCGAGGAAGTCGTGCCGCACCGCGACGGCATGTGCCTGTTGGACCGTGTGCTGCGCTGGGACGACGAAACCATCCAGGCCGAGCTGGTCGTGCCCTACGAAGGCCTGTTCGTCGAGGACGGTGGGGTGCCGGCCTGGGTCGGCATCGAGTACATGGCGCAGGCTATCGCGGCGTGGGCGGGCTGCCGCGCGCGCCGCGCCGGGCGGGAACCGAATATTGGTTTCCTGTTGGGCAGCCGGCGTTACACCAGCACGCGCGATGTTTTTCCCAGCGGTACCCGCCTGCGCATTGATGCGCGCTGCGAGCTGCTGGCGGACAATGGGCTGGGGATGTTCGCCTGCAGCGTGCAGGCAGGCGATGAGCAATGGGCCGTCGCCAATGTGTCGGTGTTTGAACCGGCCGATGCGATGGCGTATCTGGAGAGTGGAGAGGCATGACAGAGAATCTGAGCGTACTGGTCACCGGGGCCAGTCGTGGTATCGGGCGGGCGGTCGCGCTGCGTATCGCGCGCGATGGCTTTGCCGTGGTGGTGCATTGCCGCAGTCGTGTCGAGGAGGCGCAGGCGGTTGTCGCGCAGATCCAGGCGGCGGGCGGGCAGGCGCGCGTGCTGGCGTTCGATGTTGCCGACCGCGCTGCGGCGCGTGCGGCATTGGAAGCTGACGTGCAGCAGCACGGTGCGTACTACGGCGTGGTCTGCAATGCCGGTATTGCGCGTGATGGCGCCTTCCCGGCGCTGAGCGAGGACGATTGGGACCAGGTGATCCACACCAATCTGGACGGCTTCTACAACGTGTTGCATCCGCTGATCATGCCGATGGTGCGGCGGCGCAAGCCGGGCCGGATTGTCACCTTGTCGTCCGTGTCGGGCGTGGCCGGCAATCGCGGGCAGGTCAATTACAGCGCATCCAAGGCCGGCATCATTGGTGCCACCAAGGCATTGGCACTGGAGCTGGCCAGCCGCGGCATCACCGTCAACTGCGTCGCGCCCGGCCTGATTGAGACCGAGATGCTCAACGAAGAGGTGGTCGAGCACGCATTGAAGTTGATTCCTGCCGGTCGTGTCGGCAAGCCGGATGAAGTGGCGGCCACGGTTGCGTTTCTACTGTCCGAGCCGGCTGCATACATCACCCGGCAGGTGATTTCGGTCAACGGAGGAATGGTCTGATGGCCTACCAGGATCGTCGTGTCGTCGTTACCGGTGCGGCCGCACTGAGTCCGTTGGGCCACGACTGGCCCAGCATCCGTGCGCATCTGGGCTCCTACCGCAACGCGGTGCAGCCAATGCCGCAATGGGACATCTATGCCGGGCTCAACACCAAGCTGGCCGCACCGGCACAGCCGTTCGAGCTGCCGCCCAACTACAACCGCAAGACCACCCGTTCGATGGGGCGGGTGGCGGTGATGGCGGTGCGTGCCACCGAGATGGCGCTGGAGCAGGCTGGCTTGCTTGGCCACCCGGTGCTGCGCAGCGGAATGGCCGGCGTTGCCTACGGTTCCTCGTCCGGTTGCCACGATGCGACCGGTGAGTTCGGGCGCATGCTGCATGAGCTGACTACCGAAGGCATCAGTGCAACGACCTACCTGAAAATGATGAGCCACACCGCGCCAGTCAATATCGGCGTGTTCTTCGGGTTGTGCGGCCGCGTCTACACCACTTCCAGTGCCTGCACCTCGGGCAGCCAGGGCGTCGGTTCGGCCTATGAGGCAATCCGTTCGGGCAAGCAGACGGTGATGCTGGGCGGTGGCTCCGAGCAGTTGGATGCGACCGCGGCAGCGGTGTTCGATACCTTGTTCGCCACCAGTGTGCGCAACGATGCGCCGAAGACCACGCCCAGTCCGTTCGATGCGCACCGCGATGGCCTGGTGCTGGGTGAGGGGGCCTGCACCCTGGTGCTGGAGGAGCTGGAGCACGCACAGGCTCGTGGTGCCAGCATCCTGGCCGAGGTGGTGGGCTACGGTACCAACAGCGATGGCCAGCACGTCACCCAGCCCAGCGCGGACACCATGGCCCAGGCGATGCGCCTGGCGCTGCAGGATGCCGGCCTGGACGCGGCGCAGATCGGCTACGTCAATGCCCACGGCACCGCCACCGATCACGGTGATATCGCCGAAACCCAGGCCACCGCACAGGTGTTCGGCAACACGCTGCCGATCAGCTCGCTGAAGAGCTATGTCGGCCACATGCTCGGTGCCTGCGGCGCGTTCGAAGCCTGGTTGACCATGGAAATGATGCGCGAAGGCTGGTTCGCGCCGACCTTGAACCTGAGCGAGATCGACCCGCGCTGCGGCGAGCTGGACTACATCGCCGGTGAAGGGCGCCTGCTGCAGGCCGAGTATGTAATGAGCAACAACTTCGCATTTGGCGGCATCAACACCTCGTTGATCTTCCGCCGTTGGCAGGCTTGACCCGGTTACCATCACACTCAAAGGAAAGAGATATGCGTCGTTTCAGCCTTGTCGTCACCGCCACGTTGCTGGCGTTTTCCAGCAGCGCTTTTGCACGCGACACCCGCGTGGAGCAGTCCCTGGCAGATCTGCTCAGCTCACAGGAAGCACGTGACGTCGGCATCGATGGCAGCGTGCGCTTCTACCTGGCGGGCCAACCGGTGACGGTGCTTGAGCGGCTGGGCCAGGATGTGAGCAACCGCAAGACCAACGCCGCCAACAAGAGTGACGAGAAAGCCTGCCGCTGGGTTGCGTTGTCGACGCCGCTGGCATTGCAGGATGGCGCAAAGGCGCGTGGTGCCAATGCCGTGGTTGATATCGTCAGCTTCTACAAGAGCAACGAATTCCGCAGCGCCACCAACTATGAGTGCTATGCCGGCGCCATCCTGGCGGGTGTCGCATTGAAGGGCACCTACGCCAAGGTGCCCTGAGGGTTTCCAGGGCGGTGACGGCCCACCGTCGCCGCCAGGTGCACAGGGTTGCCAATATCCAGTGTGGTTGCTTTGCCCGATCCTCCCGGACTGTGGATTGCAGCTGTGCAAACCCGCAGCAGCGCTCACTGCATGCGGACGCCGCTGTGATCGCGGGGCATCTTTGACGGGCAGCGCCTGTCGCCAGGTCGCGGCAGGCGTTGTCGGTGATGCCCCGTGCCCGTCGCGCCGGTGGCGCTTCGATCCCGCATTCAGCACGTCGCTGCAGCGCCGGCAATCTGTCGCCAGCGGATCTGGCAATCTGCAGATACAGGGTGCTCTCAACAGAATCTTGATGTCGATGAACGTATAAAAGGCGGAGAACGACCGAGGTCGTTGACTGCGCGCCTTTCAACAGCGCCAGATTTCCGACACAATCGCTGACTCTCAATGCAGGGCAAAGCCCGCTGGCATGCAAGCTTACGTCTACAAAAGCCAACGCAAGCAGGACACCTACGTGTACCTCGCCAAGCGTGATGATTTCGAAGTGATCCCGGCGGTGCTGGGCGACACCCTGGCCCCCTATACCTTCGTACTGGAGGTGGCGCTGACGCCCGAACGTCGCCTGGCCCAGGCCGACGTCGCGCTGGTGCGCGCCAACCTGGCCGAGCGCGGTTTCCACCTGCAGGCCCCGCCGTTGCCGTTGGCCCCGGTGAAGATCGCCCGCATCGACGGTCGCGATGACTGAAGCATTGCGCAGCCGCGTAGTTGCCGCCGCGCTGGGCCTGGGGGTGTTGCTGACCCTGGCCACGGCGTTCGGTGGCGTGGCCGCGGCTGTGTGTGGCGTGCTGGCCCAGCCCGCCTTCGCCCTGGCGGTGTCATGGTGGCGGCGTACCCGCACGGTGACGCCGTCGCTGGCCGTACTCAAACGTGAACTGCCAGGCCTGCTGGGGCTTTGGACCGGCGGCGCAGCGGTGGTTGCAGTATTGGTGTCCTGGCCGTTGGCGGCGCTGCATGACAGTGGCAGCCTGGCGGCGGTGTTGGCATTGAGCATCGCAGTCAGCGTGGCGTTGTTGGCGCTGTGGCGCACCTGGCCGCTATGGCAGGCGATGGAGCGCGAGGACAGCTCGCTGCGCACGCAATGGCAGGCCCTGAGCGGGCGGAATCTCGATTCATGGCATGGCCTGGGCGCGGCAGCGGTGGTGTTGCTGTTGTGCGCGGCGATCGTCGCAGCGGCCTGGCCGGGTCTGGTCGGCGGTGCCTTGCGTTGGCCCTTGGCCATTGCCACCGCGGTTGTCGCGCCGTTGCTGCATCACCTGCTGCAGTCGATGCGCAGTGCGCCGGTTGCCGTCGCTGGCAAGGCTGGCGAGGCACAACAACCTGCTTTCGACCTGTTTGCCGAAGCGCTGGCCGAACCGGCACCGCTGGAGCCCATCGCCCAGCACGAGCTGGTGCCGCAGCTGTATGACGCCGCCCGCGGCGGCCGCATTGATCGCGCGCTGCAGCTGTTGGATGCCGGCGCCGATCCGCATGCGCCGGCCCCGGCCGAATCGCGCGACCAGCGCAGTCTGGCGGTGCTGGCAGCAGTGCTGCCGGACCTGCGCCTGCTGCGTGCGTTGATCAGCCGTGGCGTCGACGTCAACCAGGCGCATAAAGGCATGACCCCGCTGCTGGCGGCCACCCGCGACAGCTGGCACGGTCGCCCGGAAGCGGTGATGACCCTGCTGGCCAACGGTGCCGATCCGCGCACGCCCGATGCCGATGGCAATACGCCGCTGCACCACGCCGCACGCAGCTCCGATCCGGGCGTTGCAGCACTGCTGCGCGATGCCGCGGCCGAGATCGACGCCCTCAACAATGATGGCCACAGCCCGCTGGCGGTGGCCTGCCAGGCCGGCAACTGGCGGCTGGGCAAGTTCCTGCTGGAGCGCGGCGCCAAGGTCGAACCGACCGATGGTGTACCGGTGCTGGTGCAGGCGGCGGCCACCGACGACGATGACCCGGCTGGCGTGCAGCTGCTGCTCAAGCACAAGGCGCGACTGGATGCGCGTGACCGTCAGCGCCGCAGCGCCCTGCACGAGGCCGCCCTGGCTGGCCACGTCGATATCGTCGAAACCCTGCTCAATGCCGGCGCCAATGTCGAGCCGCGTGATGCCGCAGGCCGCACGCCGTGGCTGGATGCCGCCGCGCAGGGCAATGCCGCGGTGCTGGAGCGCCTGCTGGCGCACAAGCCTGACGTGCATGCCGTCGATGGCGAAGGCAGCAATGCCTTGCTGCTGGCCAGTCGCGCCGAACACGTATCGGCGGCGCTGATCCGCCGCCTGCTGGACCTGGGCATTGCCGCCGATGTGGTCGGCAGTGATGGCCGTCGTGCCATCGAGCACGCCGCCGCAGCAGGTCGCTGGAGCATCGTCTCGCTGCTCGACCCGAGCTATCCGCTGCCGGCAGCAGTCAGCGATGCGGCCGCCGGCAATGCCGAGGGTGGCGATGGTGATGCGGTGCCGGTACTCAATGACCGCGCGCCGCTGGCCTTGCTGCGCGAAGCGCTGGTATTCGGCAACGTCGATGGCATGGCGCCCTTGGCCAAGTTGTGTGCGGCCGATGAACTGGGCGGCCTGCTGCACGATCCGGAGCTGGCCTTGCAGCCGCGTGTGGTCGATTGGCTGCTGGCGCACGATGCCGCGCCGGAAATGCTCGACGCCTGTGGCGATACACCGATGTTCGCGCTGCTGTCGCGTGGCGTCGATGCGATCCCGACCCTGCAGGTATTGCTGCAGCGTGGCGTGTCGCCGGCCGGCCGCGGTGGCTTGACCCGCTTCCTCGCCGCCTGCGCGCAGCACGACCACGGTGCGCGCAGCACCGAGCAATTCGCGTTGGAACTGCTGGAGCGTGGCGCCGATCCGTTCGCCGCCTCACCAGCCGGTGATCCGGCGTTGTCGCTGGCGGTACGCCTGGGCTGGTTGAAGCTGCAGCAGTACCTGCTGCTCAATGGCGTCGACCGTGAGGCGCGTGACAGCCATGGCATGACCGCACTGCACCTGGCCACCGCCCTGGCACGCGAGTCCGCGCTCAAGCAGCTGGTGCTGCAGGGCGCTTCACCGGACGCGCGGGCCGCTGACGGGCAGACGCCGTTGGGTGTTGCGCTGTCCAGCGGTCGTCGCGACCTGGCTGACCTGCTGGATTGGCGCGGCTGGCAGCTGCCATTGCGCGCGCTGCGGGATGCCGACGTCGCCTCGGCGGCGATGGCCGGCGATGCCGACGCGGTACGCCGCCTGCTCAATCTCGGTTTTGCCGTCGATGCCGTCGATGCACAGGGCTGCACCGGCCTGCTGCGTGCGGCCGGCGGCGGCCATGCGGCGGTGGTGGATCTGCTGCTGTCGCGCAGTGCCGACCCGCAGCACGCCGCTGCCAGCGGTGCCACGCCGTTGTCGGCGGCGGTAAGCATGCGCCAGACCACGATCGTGGCTGCACTGCTCAATGCCGGTGCCAAACTCGAACACCGCCTGCCGGGTGGCGTCACCGTATTGATGCTGGCCGCTGCCTTGGGCTTGCCGGACATCGTCGCGCGCCTGCTCACTGCCGGGGCTGACGTGCATGCCGGTGACGACCAGCAGCTGGCACCGCTGCACTGCGCCGCGCTGTACGGCTTCACCTCGCGTGACCGCACCCGCCTGCTGGCCTTGCTGGATACCTTGCTGCTGGCCGGTGCCGAACCGGACCAGGCCTCGGCCGGCACGGTGACGCCGTTGCTGTTGCTGCTCGGGGCACGTGCCGAACCGGGCACCGCCTGCGACGAGAGCGTGGTACTGGCGGCCGTGGATCGTCTGCTCGACGAAGAGGTTTCGCTGGACGTGCGCGACCCGCGTGGCTTCGGCCCGTTGCACCTGGCGGCACTGCACGGCCTGCCACAACTGGTGCAGCGCCTGCTGCGCGCCGGCGCCGATCCGGACATGCGCGATGCGATCAACCGTACCCCGCGCGACATCGCCATCATGCGTGGCTTCATCGACGTTGCCGGCGAATTCGAGCCGGCGGTACCGGGCGTCTCGTCGATGGCCCGCTTCCTGCGCGATCACAACTGATTGCTGCAGCACTCATGACAAGGGCGCCGAACGGCGCCCTTGTTGCATCAGGACTGGCGGGAAGCCTTACCTGCCCGCGCCCGGCGGCACCCAGATGGCCACGCCGGCGGCGCGCTTCTGCTGGGTGGGGATGCCGACGCTGAGGCCGCCAGCGGTGTGGCGGCCATAGCTGCCCGCGCCTACCGACATGCCGACCGGCGAACCACCGGAGCCCACGCCCATCAGGATCACGCCGTTGGCGCCGAGTGCGGCGGCCTCGCGCTTGAGCCTGGCAATGGCGGCATCGGTCTGGCCCTGGGTGCCGAAGCCGACCGCGCTGGAGGATTCGAGCTGGGCGATCTCCACCGAACCGGCCGGCGGCGTGGAATAGATCTGCACGCTGGCCGGGTCCACCGGTGCGCGGGGCTGGCCCAGCATGACCTTGGAGGTACTGGCGCAGCCGCCGACGGCCAAGGCAACGCCAAGCGAAAGTGCGATAGCGAGCGGAAGTTTCATGGTTTCACTCCCCGGTGATCGGTAATTGCGGATGATCCATGGCGCCGGCTGAATCTGTCGAGAACTTCCGGCCAGGGTGGGGGCCTTTTGCTCTGCATGTGTTCCCGGCTATCTTGCAGGCTGTGCCTGATGGAGGAAAGTACATGGGGCTGATCAGCCTGATCTGGGGCATTGTTGCCATGCTATGGATGATTCTGGCGTTTATTCCGCTGCTGGGCTGGGGAAACTGGTTCCTGATCCCGTTTGCCGCAGTGGGCGCGATCATCGCCGCGATTGGGCTGCTGTTCACCCATGCCAGCAAGCGCGGCCGGGCCAAGACCGGCCTGCTGCTCAATGCCATCGTCATTGTGGTCGGGGTGATCCGGCTGAGCATCGGCGGCGGCTTCATCTGAGTTCACGCCGGCTGCGGGGAAGCCCGGGTCGGCGGGTGATAGCCGGGGGGCGTAAAATGCGTCGGCTGGCCGGAAGCCTTCCGGCGCCGTAGGCCTGTTGCAGGCGTTTCCGCTTCCCGATGATCATCCGCCCCCGTCCCACTGGCTGGCAGCTGCTGTACATCCTGCGCGGCTCCATCGTGCCGGCCATCGCACCCAAGGTGCTGGCGATCGGCGTGCTGGCGGTGCTGGTGGCGGCATTCAGCCGGATCTGGCACCCGCTGGGTGGTAGTGGCTTGTCGGTGGTGCCGTTCACCTTGCTCGGGTTGGTGCTGTCGATCTTCCTGAGCTTCCGCAACAACGCCTGCCACGACCGCTGGTGGGAAGGGCGCAAGCTGTGGGGGCAACTGGTCATCGAATCGCGCAGCTTCGCCCGTGAGGCGGCTGCGTTGCTGGCCGCCGAGCCGCAGCTGCGCGAGCGCGGCACCCGCCTGGTGATCGGTTTTGCCCATGCGCTGGCGGCACGCCTGCGCGGCCGCGACCAGGCTGCTGTCGCTGCGCCCTGGCTGCAGGCCGACCAGCACGGCGTGCTGGCACGGCAGAACATCGCCGACGGCATGCTGACCCAACTCGCCAGCGAGCTGGCCGCGCCGCTGCGCGAAGGCCGCTTGCATCCCTATCTCTACGCCCAGTTCGAGGCACGCCTGCATGCCATGGCCAGCGTGCAGGCCGGCTGTGAGCGCATCTCCGGCACACCGCTGCCGTTCGCCTATACCTTGCTGCTGCACCGCTGTGCATGGTTGTTCTGCGTGCTGCTGCCGTTTGGCCTGGCCGGTGCGTTGGGCTGGGCCACGCCGGTGGTGTCGATGTTGTTGGCCTATGCCTTCTTCGGCCTGGACCAGCTCGGTGAGGAAATGGAAGACCCGTTCGGTACCGAAGCCAATGACCTGCCGCTGGACGCGATGGTGCGTACCATCGAAATCGATCTGCTCGACGTGTTGGGCCAACGCCCGCTGCCCGAGCCACTGCAGCCGCAGGGTTACCGGCTGCAGTAATTCCCGTTTTCAGTATCAAGGAGTACCGCGATGATGCACCCCCAGTACCGCCCGCGGCGCATGCGCCACGATGAGTTCTCGCGCCGTCTGATGCGCGAGAACACGCTGACCAGCAACGACCTGATCTGGCCGGTGTTCGTGCATGAGCTCGACGGCCGCGCGGCGGTGGCATCGATGCCGGGCGTGGACCGCATGTCCATCGACGAGTTGCTGCGCGAAGCCGAGCAGGCGCTGGAGTTGGGCGTGCCGGTGATCGACCTGTTCCCGGTGATCGACCCGTCGCGCAAGTCGCTGGACGCGGCCGAAGCCTGGAATCCCGACGGCCTGGCGCAGCGTGCGGTGCGCGCGCTGAAGCAGCGTTTCCCCGAATTGGGCGTGATGACCGACGTGGCGCTGGACCCGTACACCACGCACGGCCAGGACGGCATCATCGACGACAGCGGCTACGTGCTCAACGACATCACCGTCGAAGCGCTGGTCAAGCAGTCGCTGTCGCATGCCGAAGCGGGCGTGGACATCATTTCGCCCTCGGACATGATGGACGGCCGCATCGGCGCCATCCGCACCGCGCTGGACGATGCCCGACATATCAACGCGCGCATCATGGCCTACTCGGCCAAGTACGCTTCGGCGTTCTACGGCCCGTTCCGCGATGCGGTGGGCAGCTCCGGCAGCCTTGGCAAGGCTGACAAGAAGACCTACCAGATGGACCCGGCCAACAGCGACGAGGCCATGCGCGAGATTGCGCTGGACCTGGACGAAGGCGCGGACATGGTGATGGTCAAGCCGGGCATGCCGTACCTGGACATCGTGCGCCGGGTGAAGACCGAGTTCGGCGTGCCGACCTTCGCGTATCACGTCAGTGGCGAGTACGCGATGTTGAAGGCGGCCGCAGCCAATGGCTGGCTGGATGAGCGCAAGTGCGTGATGGAGACGATGATCGGCTTCAAGCGCGCCGGTGCCGATGGTGTGTTGACCTATTACGCGCCGCAGATCGCGCGCTGGCTGAAGGAGGCTTGAGATGAATGTTCCCGGTCTTGAGGGTTACAACTGGGCGGTATGGCTGATCGGCGTGCTGTTGTTTGCGGTGGCGATCGCTGTGTTCATCGCCGCCATCGTGCGTGCCGGCAAGCGACCGCCACAGCTGCACTCTGCCGCCGAGCGGCTGCAGCGTGAGGCAGCGCAGGGTGGCGACGTCGACGCCAGGCTGCGTGCGCTGGAGCTGCGCAGGCAGGGTGGGCAGATTGGTGAGGCGGAGTACGAGGCGATGCGTGCGGCGGTGTTGGCTGGGGCAAAAAGCTAAAAGCTAAAAGCGGTAGAGCAGAAGCACCCCTCCCCAACCCTCCCCTTGGCCTTACGGCCAAAGGGAGGGAGCCAAGCAATCCGCCCCCTCCCTTTCGCGCAGCGAAGGGGAGGGTTGGGGAGGGGTGAGCTTTTGCTTTTGCCTCAGCGCCAAAACCTCACCGGCAAGAACCATCCCCATCAACCAGCGGCGCCCTCATCCGGTAAAGATCCATGCCGCCGGCCCGCGGTGAGCGCGCCTTGCCGCTGACCACCAGCTCTCCGGGCTTGTTGGCATCAATCACCGCGCCACGCGTATCGCCATCAGCGCTGTTGAACGACAGCCCCAGCAGCGTCGCCTCACCCCATTGCCCCTGCCGGCACTGCGACAGCCACAGCTGGGCACCGCCCGCCGCATTGGCGCGGGCAAACACCACCGCGCGGCCGCCACCCAGCCAGCTCGCATCCAGCTCATCGGCATCGGTATTGATGCCGAGCAAGGCGGACGGTGCGGCAAAACCATCGCCTGCGGCCGGTGCACGCCACAAATCCCAACCGCCGCTGCCACCGGCACGATTGCTGGAGAACAACAGCCGGCCGTCGTCGGCCAGTGCGGGTGAACGTTCGTCCTGCCTGCCGTTCACCGCCGGGCCCAGGTTCTGCGGCTGGCCGAGGCTGCCATCGGCGGCGACGGCCGCCCGGTACAGGTCGAAGCCGCCGTGGCCGCCTTTCCGGTTGGAGGCGAAGTACAGCCATCGGCCATCGCCGCTGAGGAAGGGATCGACCTCATCAGCGGCGCTGTTCAAGGCCAGTGGCTGCGGCTCCATCCAGCGCTTGTCCTGCAGTGTCGCCTGCCACAGGTCCCAGCCGCCAGCGCCGCCCTCGCGGTTGCTGGCCCAGATGATGCGTTGCCCGTCCGCCGACAACGTGGCGCGGATTTCATCTGCACGGGTGGACACTACCCCCATGCCTTCGATGCCGAACTCGGAAAGCGCCGAGGCCATGGGGCTAAAGGGTAAACTCAGGGTCAGCGCGAGCAGCAAATGACGGGTCCGCATACGGGTCCAGCAAGCAAAGTCGCGTCCAGTCTAGGTCATGCAGAGGATCACAATGAGCGCTCCACGCTACGCAGTTTTCGGCCAGCCCATCGCCCATTCGCAGTCGCCGCGCATCCAGTCCGCGTTCGGCAAGGCACATGGCATCGCCGTGGATTACCGCGCCATCGAGGCCTCGCCCGAAGATTTCGTGGCGGCGCTGGAAGCCTTTGCCGCTGACGGCGGCGTCGGCGCCAACGTGACCCTGCCACACAAGGAAGCCGCGTTCGCGCTGTGTACCACCACTACTTCGCGCGCGCATCGCGCCGGTGCGGTCAACACGCTGCTGCGCAAGGGTGATCGCTGGCATGGCGACAATACCGACGGCATCGGCCTGGTGCGTGACCTCACCGGTCGCCACGGTCTGGATCTGCGCGGCCGTCGGGTGCTGCTGCTCGGTGCCGGTGGCGCCGCACGCGGTGTGGCACCGGCGCTGCTGGATGCCGGCATCCTCGAACTGATCGTGGTCAACCGTTCGCCCGAACGCGCCGACGCGCTGGTCGATGCGATGAGCGAACCCGGCCGTGCCATCTCCGCGTATTGGGATGACCTGCGCGAGCAGGGCGATTTCGAGCTGATCATCAATGCCACCTCGGCCGCGCGCGGCGAGGGCAGCGGTTTCAACCTGCCGCTGTCGCTGGTCAACAGCATGACCACGGCGGTGGACCTGAACTACGGCGAGGCATCGATTCCGTTCCTAGCCTGGGCGCGCGCGGCGGGCTGCCGCAACAGCTTTGATGGCCTGGGCATGCTGGTCGAGCAGGCTGCGGAGAGCTTCCAGCAATGGCATGGCATGCGGCCGGAGACCGATGCGATCTATGCCGAACTGCGTGCCGGTGACGCGCTGTTGGTCACCGCGGACTGAGGCCGGACATGGAACCCACTGAATTGCTGACCACCCTGCTGGTTTCCATCGGTTACCGCCTGCCGATCATGATCGCGCTTGGCGTTGCCGTGGTGATGCTGCTCGATACCCCGCGCGGCAAGGTGCGCAGCGTGGCATTGGGCGCACTGTCGCTGCTGCTGGCGGTCACCTTGATAGGCGGTGGGCTGACGGCAATCCCGCTGGTGCTTATCGCCACTGGCAACTACTCCGGCATGGGCGCGATGAATACGCTGCTCAGTGTTGGTCATGTTGGCTTGGCACTGCTGGAAGCGGTCGGCTACATCATGCTGGCCTGGGCGCTGGTGCAGGCCCTGCGGCGGCCACAGGCTCCCGGTAAACCCTGAGCCCGCAACGCATTCGGTGAATGCGGGCGGGTATGGGAAAATACCCGCCTTGATTGAGCTGCGGGCAGGTTGGCGTGACGGAAAAAGTAGAAGCACCACGGACGCTGACCGAGGACATCAAAACCGGCATCCGTGACGCTTACAGCAAGCTGCAGGCGAATACGCCGGGCTTCAGCACGCGCCGCTCGCAGAGCCAGATGATAGGCGTGGTGTCGCGCGCGCTGGGCACTGGCGGCGTCGGTGTGGTGGAAGCACCGACCGGTGTCGGCAAGAGCCTGGGCTACCTCACCGCCGGCGTACCCATCGCGCTGGCCAGCAAGAAGAAGCTGGTGATCAGTACCGGTACCGTGGCCTTGCAGTCGCAGCTGGTCGAACGCGACATCCCCAACTTCCTCAAGTCCACCGGCCTGCAGGCCACCGTGGCGCTGGCCAAGGGCCGCACCCGTTACCTGTGCACCCGTAATGCGGCTGAAGCACAGGGCGAGGGCGTGCAGGAAGGCATGTTCGGCGACGACGTGCAGCTCTACGACCGGCCACTGGCGCCGATTGAAATGGACGTTGCCGAAAAGCTGACCAAGGCCTTCATCGAGGGCCGTTGGAACGGCGACCTGGACAACGCGCCGGAGAACGTCACGCCCACGCTGCGCATGCGCATCACCACGCCAGCCTCGGCCTGCGCCGGGCGCCGCTGCGCGTATTCGGCGCAATGCCCGGTTCTGCGTGCACGTACCGAAGTACGCGACGCACAGATCATCGTCACCAACCACGCGCTGCTGTTGTCGGCGCTGTCCTTGGGCGACAGTGACAGCGGCCAGCCCCTGATCGCGCCGCCCGGCGACATGCTGCTGGTGCTGGACGAAGGCCACCACATCGGCAACGTCGCCATCGACCAGGGCGCGGCCAACCTGCCGCTGGACGACATGGCCAAACGCACCGGGCGCCTGCAGATCCTGATTGCCGGCGCCTACCGTGCGGTGGACAAGGACAAGATCGGCAACCTGCTGCCGAACGAAGCCATCGATGTGGCATCGCGGGTGAGCAAGCTGCTCAAGGCCTTCCGCGACGACATCGGCAATGTGTGGATTCCGCAGCCGGACGACCGCGAACCGATGTGGCGCGCCGCCAATGGCCGCCTGCCCGAATCCTGGCGCCAGCCCATCGAAGTATTGGCCGATGAAACCCGCACGCTGCTCAACTGGGCAACGGCGGCGGCCTCGGCGGTGGCCAAGGGCAAGCAGGATGATCCCGCGGTGGAGCGCCTGCAGCGCAACCTGGGCATGGCCCAGGAAATGGTCGAGCAACAGTACAACCTGTGGGCCGGCTGGCGCCGCGAAGACAAGGAAGGCCAGCCGCCGATCGCGCGCTGGGTGACGATGTCACGCGATGGTGACTACATCCTGCACTGCTCGCCGGTATCGGCGGCGATGGTGCTGCGCAAGCTGCTATGGGATGAAGTGGACTCGGTGGTGATGACTTCGGCGACGCTGACCGGTGGCGGTGATTTCCAGTCGCTGGCGATCGACAACGGCATCCCCGAGGAAGCGGAAATGGTGTCGCTGGCGTCACCGTTCGACCTGCCGAACCAGGCAGAACTGATCGTGCCGCAGTTCCCGGTGACGCCGGATGACCGCGAGCGCCATCCCAAGGAAGTGGCCAAGTACCTGGTCAACGAGCTGGATTGGGACAAGGGCAGCATGGTCCTGTTCACCTCGCGCTGGAAGATGGAAAAGGTGGCTGAGCTGATGCCGGCGACGCTGCGCAAGAAGGTGCTGGTGCAGGGCGACGGCGCCAAGCAGAAGATGATCGACGAGCACATCAAGCGCACCTCGGCGGGTGAAGGCTCGGTGTTGTTTGGCTTGAATTCGTTCGGTGAAGGCCTGGACCTGCCAGGCGAGGCCTGCACCACGGTGGTGATAACCCAGGTGCCGTTCGCGGTGCCGACCGACCCGCAGACCTCGACGCTGAGCGAATGGTTCGAGAGCCGTGGTTTGAACTCGTTCAACCTGATCGCGATCCCGCATGCGCTGCGCACCTTGACCCAGTTTTCCGGGCGTTTGATCCGTACCTCGACCGATACCGGACGGGTGATCATCCTGGACTCGCGCCTGCTGACGCGCAGGTATGGCAAGCGCATCATTGATTCCCTGCCGCCGTTCAAACGGGTTATTGGTTGAGGTTGTGGAGAAGGGGGTGGCTCTTCGCTGGAACAACCCTGCTCCAACCCGTAAAGTGCGCCACCTCCCATTACTCCGGACAGCCATGGCCACCCCTCCCGCAAGCTTCCCCTGGGCAGCGCAACTGCAGCGACTGCAGCAGCGCGATGGCGCACTGGCGCTGCTGGGTACGCAGGCAATGTTCGCTGCCGAAGGCAATGCGCTGACTGCGGCGGGTTTGGCGCTGGAGCAGCTGTTGCTGGCGGGTGAAGGCCAGCTCAAGGCAGACAACGACGTGAGTCTGGTCGCCGATGAGCTGCGTCGCTACCAGAAGTTCGCGCCGCCGGGCCGTCCGTCGGTGCAGATCGTGCAGCTGCGTAGGCAGCAGTCGACGGTGCAGCAGGCGCAGCGGATCGCGCGCCAGACGTTCATTCGTAATGCTGATGGCTTCGCGCGGGCAATCGGCCTCGATGTACCGCAGAAGTTGGGTACGGTAGAAACCGTGATGCGCTGGTTGCGTGCGAACCTGGTCTAGCGTGCTTCCTGTGCCGCGGCCCGGCGGCGTCCAGGACGGCGCAACCTGCCCGGGCTTTTCGTTCATGGCCGTGGCAGTTTGCTTCGTACTTCGACAGCGCATGGAGCCTGGTGCAAGCCTGTGTTTCTGCATGCCAGCCACGGCTCACTGATCGAGGAACAACGGCAGGCTGCTGGCGACCTCCCACAGAAGGCGTCCAGCGAAAACAAGGAAGACCATGGCCATGGCACCCTCCAGCCAGCCACCCATGCGCAGGAACCGGTCACGCACTGCCTGTTGGGTAAACAATACGCTCACCAATACAAACCAACCGGCATTGACCAGGCACATCCAGACTCCATAGAGCACCTGGACCTTCAACGGTGTTCCGGCGCTGACCACCGTGGTGAAGATCGCGAGGAAGAACAGCGTCGCCTTGGGGTTGGTCGCATTGGTGATGAAGCCAAGCAGAAAAGACCTGCGCCAGCCCAGTGCGGCAGGGTTGCCGGCATCGTCGAGCTTTCCGGTGGAGCTGGAACGTCCAGCGCTTCGCAGGAACGAATACACCAGATAAAGCAGATAGGTCGCGCCGAGAATCCTGGTGACGGTCATCAGCAGTGCATTGGCGTGCAGCAGCGCACCGACGCCGAGCAGCGTGTAGAGGACATGCACGGAAATGCCGGCACCAATGCCGATGGCTACCTGCACCCCCGCCCATCTGCCGTGCCTGACACTTTGCCGCACGGTAACCGCAAAGTCGGGGCCTGGTGCAATGACGGCCAGCAGGTGAATGAGCGCCAAAGATACGAACTCGTGGAAATGAGCGCTCACCCATCAGCTCCAGAACGTCAAAGGGCTGGCCACGCCGCGGTAGCCGACGAAGCAGGACAGGCTCAAGCGCGGCTTGTCCGATCCGGGTGTGACAGCATGCATGCGGCGCGAGTTGAACAGGACAAGGTCGCCTTCCTCGGGCTGGATCTGCAGTGTCGGTTTGCCGAGGAGCGATGGATCTATGCCATAGCTGTCGCCGCGCATGCCATCAAACTCCGCAGCGGAGATCGCCGACTGCCAGATCTGCAGTCCGCCGCCGTCCGTCGGCATGGTGAGGTAGATGTTTGCCGCCAGCTGTGAAGCAAGGCTGTGTGAGCGGAAGGTCTCGGGGGCATCCTTCGCGAGAATGTCGTGGTGGGCGAGGAATTCCACCCCGGGCTGGACGATCCGCGACAGGCCGACATACGCCTTGCGCCCATACAGATGCTCCAGTTGGGCGCCGGCGGGCCAGATTTCATCCAGCGTGCAGCGAAGCACATCCATGGGTGAGGCGTACGGCATGCACCGCTTGCGGAGCGCATCGATATTGTCCAGCGCTGTGTCGAAATAGGTGCCGAGGCGGGCAGGAATGTTTTCTGCCTCGTACAGCGCCATGCCTATCCTGCCGATATCGGGCGCATTGACGTAGCTGTCGAATCCTTGGCCCAGGATGCGGTGGCCAATTTCCATCGCGGTTTCCCTGGGGATGAACTGCTTCACTTGTACTGCCAGAACCTGCTCGCTTACCGCCTTAGCCAGCACGGCATCATCCAGTCGATCCGTTGTGATGAACAAATTTCTTCCTTGAAATACTGGGTGTGGGTGTCACTGAAGATTCCACTCCGGCAATGGTGCTGGTGCCTGAAAATCCGACAGAAAACTGCTTCCACCGGCTTTGGCGTGCCTTGCTTTCTGTCAATGATGCGGGGGAGTTCGATGCATGTATGCCGATGCCAGCAGGTTTGAAGAGTGCCAGAGCGCGCTTACGTAGCACCCGGCAATCATTCAACCGTTTGGCTGTTGAATCTGTCAGTTGGTGAAGTCGCTTGAGCGTGCTTTCGAATGTCTTTGCAGAAAGCGAGGGGATTTTTGCCCGCGAGGTTCGAGGTGACAAATTCTGTTTCTACATATGGAGCAGATATGCGTAAAGAACGTCATCATCGACAGTGATGGGCAGCGTGGATACTTTTTGCCTGCGTTCTTCCATGTCCCGCTTGCGCAGCGAAGGCGCCAGCGGAAAGAATCCGAAGGGCGATGTGCAGGGATGCACGTCGCCCCATTGTGGTTTCCGTCAAACCCGCTGTTGCGGAAGGGCACTCGCGGGCGGAAAGTCGCAGCAATGGCAACTGCAAACGCTACCCCTCCCCAACCCTCCCCTGCGCTTTGCGCAAAGGAGGGGGCTGGAGCAACAACAACAACAACAACAGCAACAGCAACAACAACAACAACAACAACAGCAACAGCAACAACAACAGCAACAACAACAGCTGCTATGGGCTTAGTGCCACAGCCCCAGGATCAGGCCGAACAGCAGGAACTGAGCGGTGTGATAACCGCCGTCGATTGCCCACAGTTTTCCGCTGCGCTGGGCGAACTGGTAGTTGATGCCGAAGCTCGCCGCGACCATGCCGAAGCCGGCAATCACACCGCACAGCAAGGCCTTGCGCAGCTCCGGCTGTGGGCCGACAAACCATGCGAAAGCAAACGCAGCCACCAGCGAGAACACGAATGCCACGCCGAAGACCTTGCCCGGATGCCCCTGCGGCACCTCACCACCGTTCTCGCGGTTCCAGGCACGGCCGAACAGGACGGGTGAGTACCACAAGCCGCCCAGCAGGAAGCTCGATACAGCGGCCAACACCACGGCATAGACGTTCATGCATTTCCCCTGGGCAGTGAGCGATGCCGCATCCTAGCGCTGCCGCAGGCGCTTGCGAAGCTGCCATCAAAAAAGAAGGCCGGCGGGTTTCCCC
>NZ_JASCOR010000062.1 GCF_029959445.1 Stenotrophomonas sp. PS02298
GAGTGGGGTTTCGTACCAAAACCCCACTCTGACCCCGGTTTTGACCCGGTTTTGCTTGCTGCTGTCAGCCCTGCTTGAACAGCTTGCGCTTGCCGGTGAGTACCTTTTCCTTCGGGGTGAGCTTGGCCACGCCGGGGATCAGGAAGTCGGTGGCGGTCTGCCCGAAGCGGATCTTGGAGGCCAGCCAGAGCGGCATCTTGCCGCGGCCGGTCCAGGTGTTCCAACGATTCTCGGGATCACGGTACTTCGGTTTGACCTTCGGCCCCTTGCGCCGGGCAGGTTTGCTCTTGGTCGCGACGGCATCTGCACCCGCGCCGAACAGTTCCTCGATCGTATAGCCGGACTGCTTGGCCAATGCGGTGAGTTTGCGCCTGACCTTGTCCGCAGGTTGACGTTGGGTGAGCGCTTTGTGCCTGTCCTGTGCGGCGCGGATGAGAGTGTTGAGCTCTCGAAGATCAAGAGGGGTAAGGTCGATACTCATGGCGTAAGCCTCAGTTCTTGGCTCCGGGGTGTCAAGCCGCTGCTGCGGGGCGCGGGCGTTGGCAGCACAGGGGCGAGGCCTGGAGCGCTGCCTATGGGGCTGATCGGCTCGGCAGGTGTAGCCCGGGTAAGCGCAGCGCACCCGGGGCTGTTGGCGGGAGGTTCCAGCATCGCCAGTTGCCTGTTACCCGGGCGCGCTGCGCTTACCCGGGCTACCTCTTTGGCGGTCTCGCACATAGGAAACCCGATGACAGGGATCTGACATCGGGTCTCGGGTGGCGCAAATACGGGTGGCTTCGATCAGCGGTGACTGCGTGAAAGCACCATCGAATAGGCAAACCGGCCCGGCGGATGCAGGCTGGTCGCGACCAGCAGCAGGCGGCCGTTGGCATCGCGGTAGCGGCGCTGCACGCGCATTGCCGGCTCGCTTTTCTTGATGTCCAGCAGCTTGGCATCGGCTGCTTCAAACGAGGCCGCGTCGAATACCTGCTCCACCCGCGACAGCCTGGTCGGGTCGAGGAACTTGGCCAGCGCACGCGCGGCGCCAGTCACTTCCAGCAATTTCTCGGTCGGTACACCGGTGCGCACCGGGATCAACATCTCGGTGACGGCGATCGGCTCACGGGTCTGTTCTTCCAGACGCAGGCAGTGCAGGCGCAGGTATTCCTTGCCTTCGTGGATGTCCAGGCGCTGCGCCATCGCATGGTCGGCCAGCTTGCGCTCGGCCTCCAGCACCTGCAGGCGGGTGCTGTTGCCGTACTGCATCAGCAGGTCGACGGTGTCGATCTCGTGCTCGTAACGCATTGCCGAGTTCTGCGCGATCACCCGCGTGCCAGCGCCGGGGCGACGCTGCACCAGGCCGGCGCTGATCAACTGCGCCAAGGCCGCGCGTGCGGTGTGGCGGCTGACGCTGAAACGCTCGCACAGCTCCAGTTCGGTGGGTAGCAAGGTACCAACGGCGTACTCGCCCTTCTCGATTGCCGCCTGCAGTAGGTCGCCCAGTTCGGCATAGCGGGGCTTGCTGCGTCGCGTACCAGTCATATGTACAGATCCTTGTTCAAAGTCTGAGCGAGAGTTCCTGCCAGCTGCGCTGCAGGGGTTCACGGTGTTCGGGTGCGGCGATGGCGATCAGGGCCTGGGCCCGTGCATGGACGTCGAGGTGGCGTAGATCGGCTACGCCATGTTCGCTGACGATGCAGTCGGCATCTACGCGGGCAAGGCTTACGGGACCGGTGGGTAGCATCGGCACGATCCTGCTTTCGCCCTTCGGGGTACTGGCAGGGAGTGCAATGATGCCGCGACCAGCGGTCGATTGGCGAGCGCCTTGCAGGAAATCAGGCAGGCCGCCCACACCACTCAGTTGGCGTCCAGACAGGAACTCGCCGTTCACCTGGCCCAGCAGATCCACCGACAACGCGCTGTTGATGGCGGTCAGGCGCGGGATACCGGCCAGTACGTTGTGGTCGTGGGTATGGCCGACCTCGCGGAAACTGATGCTGCGCGGGGCGATGTCATACAGCGCCTGTGTACCCAGCGCGACGCCGGCCACCACCGCATCCGGTGCTGCCGACAGTGCGCCGGATTCGAGCAGGCCAAGCAGGCCGTCCGAGACCATGCCGCTGTGGATGCGCAGGTTGCGCCGCTCGCGTACCGCGCGCAGCACCGCCGATTGCAGGCGGCCCAGGCCTAGCTGCAGTGTCGCGCCATCCTCCACCAGGGTAGCAACCTGTGCCGCAACCGCATCCATTGCGGCATCGGCAGGCGGGTCGGGAATGGCCAGCAACGGCGCATCCTGCTCGATGGCGGCGGTGATCCGCGACAAGGGAATGGACGGCCCGCGCGTACGCGGCATGCGCGGGTTGATATGCGCCAGAATTCGGGTCGCGCGAGGCCAGACGGCCGGGGTGAAGTCGCAGGCGATGCCCAGCGAACAGTTGCCGTCCTCGTCCGGCGGCGCCACCTGCACCAGCAAGGTGTCGAAGGCCACCCCTTCGCGCAGCCAACGCCAGGTGGCGGTATAGGTCATCGGCAGGTAGTCGACGCGGCCCGCCAGCCACGAACTGCGCAGATCACTGCTCAGGAAGATCGTGCGCTGGCGTGCCTGCGGGTGCAGTCCGGCAAAATCGAAGGTGTTGACGGTGGGGATGTGCACGCCGGTGAAGCGCAGCCCGCCGCAGTGTTCGGCGCCACTGCGCAGCCAGTGTTCGAACAGCAGGGAATGTCCGGCACAGCCGGGCGCGAAGACGTCGGGTCCCTGCGCGAGGTAGTCGAAGAAAGTGTCGGCATCCAGAATTCGGGGCATGGGGCTGATTGCGGCGTTCGGGAGACGGATCATATGATATGTCCGGACAAAGTCGGTTATGCTCCTTTCACGCGGTTGCTGTTCCCACCACCCAAACCCGCTGTTGCGGGCCTGCACCGAGACCTCATCGCGCGATGACCACGCCTGTTGCCAGCCTTACCGAACAGCTCGCCCAGCGCCTGCAACGGCCGGTGGATGCCGCCGCCCGTGAGCGTGCCGCCTTGCTGTTGGTCGATTGGCTGGGCTGCGCCCTGGCTGCGTTGCGCTATCCGATTGCCGCCCAGCTGCAGTCGGTGGTGCAGGCGCAGGCTGGCGGCAATGTGGTGGCCTTGGGCGCTGGCCGCCGCAGTGCAGCCGACGCGCTGCTGCTCAATGCCGCGCTCGGTAATGTGCTGGAAATGGACGATGTGCACCGCACTGCCATCCTGCATCCCGGCCCGGTCGTCATCCCGGTGGCGCTGGCTGCAGCACAGGCCGAAGGCGCGGATGCGACGGCGCTGCTAGACGCCATCGTGCGCGGCTATGAAGCAACCATCCGCGTCGGCCGAGCGCTGGGCAAGGCGCACTACCGCTACTGGCATCCCACCTCGACCGCTGGCGCGTTTGGTGCTGCCGCGGCAGCTGCATCGGTGCTGTGCCTGCCGGCGGAATCGCTGGCCGATGCGCTGGGCAATGCCGGCAGTCGCACCGGCGGGCTGTGGCAGATGCGCCACGAGCCGGTGCCGACCAAGTCATTGCATAACGCCGAAGCCGCACGCAGTGGCTGGCTGGCGGCACAGTTGGCGCTGGCGGGCATGCGTGGGCCGCGCAGGATACTGGAAGGTGAGCAGGGTCTGTTTGCCGCCACCGCGCCGGATGCCGTGCCGGAACTGGTGGTTGCCGATGAAGACGATTGGCTGATCCACAGCACCAGCCTGAAGCCGTGGCCGGCTTGCCGGCATGCGCATCCGGCCATCGATGCGATGCTGGAAGCGATGGTGCAGCTTGATGCTGCTGACGTCGCGCAGATTGAACGCATCGAAGTACGCACCTATGCCGAGGCCCTGCGCTTCTGCGACCGCGCCCAGCCACAGACCGAGCTGGAGGCCAAATTCAGCCTGCAGCACGCGCTGGCCTCGATCGTGGTCAATGGCCGGCCGCAACTTGCGCACTACACCGCCGAAGCCTGCAGCGATGCTGAGCTGGCGCCGTGGCGGCAGCGTATCGCGTTGATCGAGGATGCAGCCTGCAGCCAGCGTTTCCCAACGCACTACGGCGCCAGCGTGCAGCTGTGGCTGGCCGATGGCCGCAGCGTGCAGGCCGAGTGCATCGATGCCTGGGGCGACCCGGAATGCCCGATGTCGGCCGAGGATGTGCTGGCCAAGGCGCTGGCCCTGGCGCAATGGGGTGGCGTATCCGCAGGCTTGGCGCAACCCCTCTTTGGGCAGGTGCAGGCGCTGGCCAATGGCGGCAGTCTGGACGCCTTGAACGCCATGTTGGCGCGGGTGGCCTGATGCGATTGACTGAAGCGCTGTTGCAGCATGCGCGCACGCTGCGTTTTGAAGACCTTTCCGCCGAGGCGGTCGCGGCCACGAAGGTGTTCGTGATGGATTCGGCGGCCGTGGGGCTTTCTGGCTCCGGCCCGCAGGTGCCGCTGACCCAAACCGTTCGACGCGGCGCCGCCAGCTACGGCAGCGGCAATGCCGCGCGTGTGTGGGTGACCGGCGAAGCCTTGCCGGCGGCCAGCGCGGCGATGGTCAACGGCTACCAGATCCACAGCCAGGAATTTGATTGCGTACATATGCCGGCAGTGGTGCATCCATTGGCGGTTATTCAATCGGCCTTGATTGCCGCTGCCGAGCAGCGCGCAAACGTCGATGGCGTGGCGGTCGATGGCAAGGCCTTGATCGCAGCGCTCAATGTTGCGGTCGATGTAGCTACGTTGATCGGCATCAGCGGCCGCGCGGCTATGCGTTTCTTCCGGCCATCGATGTGCGGTGCACTCGGCGCAGCAGCTGGCATCGCCCATCTGCATGGCGCTGACGAGGAACTGCTGCGTCGCGCGCTGGGCCTGACCTATAGCCACCTGTCCGGCACCATGCAGGCGCATGTGGAAGGTTCGCCGACACTGGCTTTGCAGGTTGCACTGAACTCGCGCGCTGCCTTGAGCTGCTGGGAACTGGCTCGCAATGGCTTCCCGGCGCCGCGCGAGATGCTGGAAGGGCCCTTCGGCTATCTGCCGCTGATCGAGGGCGAATTCGACGTCGGACCGTCGCTGCAGAAATTGGCCGCGCGCGAAGCGCAGGTCCTCACCGTAAGCCACAAGGTGTTCCCGACCGGCGGCGCCGCGCATGCCGCGCAGGACATGCTGATGGAGCTGCGCCAGCAGCACGGTCTGAGCCTGGACAATGTCGCCAGCATCGAACTGCAGGCGCCGCCGCTGGTGCGCCGCTTGGTCGGCCGCAGCTATCAGCCCGCAATGGAAACCAGCTACGCACGGCTGTGCCTGCCGTTCCTGCTCGGCACTGTGTTGCTGGATGGCAAGGTCGGCTTGTCCGCCTATGCGCCGGACAAGCTCGCCGATGCGCAGCTGGCCGCGTTCGCCGACCAGGTCAGCCTGGTGCCGAACGACTGCGACGATCCCAATGCGCTGGTGCCGCAATCGATGACGGTCACCCTGCGTGACGGCCGCGTGCTGCACAACCACCGCGATGCTGCCATCGGCTCGCCGCAACGGCCGCTGTCGCGCGCCCAGCAGCTTGAGAAGTTCCACCACTGCCTTGACCACGCCGCGCGTCCCTTCGATGCCGGCCACCGTGCTGCCCTGATCTCCCACTTCGACCAATTGCAGGACATCGACGATGTCAGGCAGCTGGTCGACCTGCTGATTGTCGAGACCCCATGACCTACGCCACCTATTTCGAATCCTTCGATGTCAAGGAGCTGCTTCAGCAGTTCCCGCTGGACCAGGCCTTCACCGACAAGTTCAAGACCATCAGCCGCGAGGAACTGCGCGCCGAGCAGAACGCGATGTTCCTGCGCTGCGTGGCCCGCGCCTGGCAGATTCCGTTCTATCAGCGCCTGTGGGGCAATGCAGGCATCAAGCCTGGAGATATCCAGAGCCTGGACGACATCACCAAACTGCCGGTATTCGGCAAGCACGAGATCATGGCGTCGGTCGAAGCGAATCCGCCGCTGGGTGATTTCCACGGCTGGCAGGATGGCACCGACGCCGGCAACAAGCCGCTGGTCTTCCACACCACCTCCGGCACCACCGGTCGCCCGCAGCCGCTGGTGTTCTCGCCGCATTCGCGCGAAGTGCAGAGCCTGCTGCTTGCCCGCCTGTACCGCTGGCAGGGCATGCAGCCCGGCGACGTGGTGCACTCGGTGTATGGCCACGGCATGATCAACGGCGGCCATTACGTGCGCGAAGCGGTGACGCATTACACGCAGGCGCTGTTCTGTTCGGCCGGTACTGGCATCGAGATGCGCTCTGCGCAGCAGGTGCAGTTGATGAAGAACATGGGCGCCAACGTCATCGTTGGCTTCGCCGACTACATCAAGAAGCTGGCTGACGTGGCCCGCGAGAACGGCCTGGTGCCGGGCAAGGACATCCCGGTGCGGATGATCTGCGGCCACCTCGGCCGCGAATCGCGCGAGTCGCTGTCGGCAGCCTGGGGCGGTGTCGAACTGTACGACTGGTATGGCGTGGGCGACACCGGCGCGATTGCCGGGCAGGGCCCGGACCAGGATGGTCTCTATCTGATGGAAGACGCGCAGTACGTCGAAATCCTCGACGTGGACAGCGGTGAACTGGTGGCCGATGGCGAAACCGGCGACATGGTGGTCACCTGCCTGTACAAGGACGACATCTACCCGATCATCCGCTTCAACACCCATGACGTGACCCGCGTATTGACCACGCCATCGTCGCTGGGCATGAACCTGCGCCGCATCGAGGGCTTCCTCGGCCGCAGCGACAACATGGTCAAGATCCGCGGCATCAATGTGTTCCCGCAGGCGATGGCACCGGTGTTGGAAGAACATGCAGCGTTCGCCGGTGAGTTCATCTGCGTCGCCAGCCGCGATGAAGGTGGGCGCGACGATCTTGCCGTACACGTGGAAACCCGTGGCGCACTGGATGACGCACAGTTGGCAGCGGAGTTCGCCGCGTTGCTGCGCCAGCGCCTCGGTGTTGAAATGAGCATCGTGCTGGCCGCCCCGGGTGAGCTGGCGGCGTTGACGGGTATCGAGGTACGGCAGAAGCCGGTGCGTCTGATCGACAAACGTTTCGCTTGAGGAAAACCGTGTGAGCAAGGCCGATGCGCAGTTGTTGAGCTTGGATCTGACTGCGCAGGCGGCCTTGCTGGCTGCCGGTGAAGTCAGCTGTACCGAACTGATCGAGCAGCAGCTGGCGGCCATCGCTGCCAGCCAGGTGCAGATCAACAGCTATATCCATGTCGATGCGGAAGGCGCATTGGCTGCGGCCGCGCAGTCCCAGCAACGTCGCCAACGTGGCCTGGCGCGGCCTTTGGAAGGCCTGCCAGTCGCGGTCAAGGACAATATCGACGTCGCCGGCATGGTCACCACCGCCGGCATGGAAACCCGCCGCCACAGCGCAGTCGCCAGCAGCGACAATCCTGCGGTGGGTGCCTTGCGCGCAGCCGGTGCGGTGACTGTCGGCAAGCTCAACATGCACGAAGCGGCGATGGGCGCCGACAACGACAACCCGTTCTACGGCGCCTGCCACAACCCGCACCGGCACGGTTACACACCGGGCGGTTCCAGCGGTGGCAGTGGCGCAGCGGTAGCGGCGGGTTTGTGCGCGGCGGCGCTGGGCACCGACACCATGGGTTCGGTGCGCATTCCGGCAAGCTATTGCGGTGTGGTCGGGCTCAAGCCCAGTTGGGGCGCGATCAGCACGCGCGGCACCGTTGCCCTGTGCAGGCGGCTGGATCACATCGGCCCGTTGACGCGTTCGGCGCGTGACCTGCGCCTGTTGCTGCAGCTGATGTCCGGCTTCGATCCGGACTGCGCGCAGTCGCGCTTCATCCAATACGCAGCGCCGGATGCGGAGGGTCTGCGCATTGGCGTGGTGGATCTGTTCGATGCAACCGATATCGCGCCCGACGTGCAGGCGGCATTCGAGGATGGCCTGCGCGTGCTGGTCGGCTTGGGCCATCAGCTGAAACCGCTGCCGGCACCGGCATTTGCGTCGGCACGTGCACGTCGCGCTGGCCTGCTGATGAGCGAAGCCGAGTTGTTGGTCGAACACGCCGAGGCCTGGGCCGCTGACCGCAGCAAATTCTCGCCGCTGTTGGTCAAGCTGATGTCCTGGGCAGAAGGCCGCAGCGCTGCCGAGCTGGCTGCCGCCTCGCAGCTCGCCGATCGCGGGCAGGTGCAGCTGCAGCAGTGGCTGGCGCGCTGCGATGTGCTGGTGATGCCAACTGCTCCGCAGCGTGCATTCGCCTTCGGAACCCCGGCGCCGGCCAGCCAGGCCGATCTCACCGCTTACGCCAACCTGGCCGGCAACCCAGCCTTGTCGGTACCGCTGCCGGTAGCTGCGGGAGAGTTGCCCGCCGGCATGCAGCTGATCGGCAATGTGGGCGACGAACTCACGCTGATTGCGCTGGCGGAGGCCTTCCAGCACGCCATTGGCTGGCAGCCCGCGCTGCCGGAAGCCTGCAAGACCTGGTGGCCGAAATGAAGCTGCTCGATGGTGTTCGCGTTCTCGACCTGTCGCGCATTCTTGCCGGACCGTGGGCGACGCAGGTGCTGGCCGATTTTGGTGCCGATGTCATCAAGGTCGAGCGCCCCGGCGCGGGTGACGACACCCGCAGTTGGGGCCCACCCTACCTGCAGGACGCCGACGGCAATGACAGCAGCGAGTCCGCGTACTACCTGTGCGCCAACCGCGGCAAGCGCTCGGTGGCGATTGATTTCACCACCGGGGAGGGGCAGGCGCTGTTGCGCGAGCTGGTCGTGCATTGCGACGTGCTGGTGGAGAACTACAAGGTCGGTGGCCTGAAGAAGTACGGGCTGGATTTTGCCAGCCTGCAGGCCATCAACCCCAAGCTGGTGTATTGCTCGATCACCGGCTACGGCCAAGACGGTCCTTATGCGCAGCGCGCCGGCTATGACGCGGCGATCCAGGCCATCGGTGGTTTGATGAGCGTCACCGGCGAGCCGGATGGTGCGCCGGGTGCCGGTCCGCAGAAAGTAGGTGTGGCCGCGACCGATCTGATGACCGGCATGTATGCGGCGACGGCGATACTGGCTGCGTTGCGTCATGCTGAGCGCACCGGCGTTGGTCAGCAGATCGATCTGGCGCTGCTGGATACCCAGGTCGCATGGCTGGCCAACCAAGCTTCCAACTATCTGATCGGTGGCGTGGTGCCGACCCGGCAGGGCACGGCGCATCCGAACATCGTGCCGTACCAGGTGATGCCGGCCGCTGATGGCTATTTCATGCTGGCGGTTGGCAATGACGGCCAGTTTGCGCGCCTGTGCGAGGTGATCGGCGAGCCGGCGCTGGCGCGCGATCCGCGCTATGCCAGCAACAACGCCCGGGTTGCGAACCGCGAGCTGCTGGTGCCGCATCTGCAGCAGGTGTTGCGCACACGATCGGCGGCCGAGTGGTTGGCGGCGCTGGAGCAAGCGGTGGTGCCGGCCAACCCGGTCAACCGTATTGATCAGGTGTTTGCCGATCCGCAGGTGCAGGCGCGTGGTTTGCGGATTGAGTTGCCGCATGCCGGTGGTGGCAGCGTGGCGATGGTGCGTAACCCGTTGAAGTTCTCGGCGACGCCGTTGCGCTATGAGCAGGCGGCGCCGGTGTTGGGGCAGCACACTTCCGAGGTGTTGGTAGAAGTGCTTGCTGTTGACGGCGAGCGGCTGCGGGTGTTGCGGGAGTTGGGTGTGGTTGGGGTTGCTGCTGCTGAAGCTAAAAGCTAAAAGCTGAGGGCTGGAGCTGGAAGCGTTACCCCTCCCCAACCCTCCCCTTGGCTGCGCCAAAGGGAGGGGGTGCATGCCTGCAATCTGTCAGGTCGCCGCGACCCGCTCTGCTCCCTCCCTTTGGCGTAGCCAAGGGGAGGGCTGGGGAGGGGTGCTCTTGGCGATCAATCTTCAGCTGGAGCATTGCCAGCTTCGCGGCTGACGCCGCTCCTACAAGAACCAAAGCGCCAATCACGCGCCGCCAGGAAACCCCTGCTGTCGCCACGCCTCATACACCACGACGGCGACCGAGTTGGACAGGTTCAGGCTGCGGTTGTTGGGCTGCATCGGCAGGCGCAGGCGATGGCCATCGGGCAGGGAATCAAGCAGATCCTGCGGCAGGCCGCGGGTTTCCGGGCCGAACAGGAAGGCGTCGCCATCGGCGAACTGCACGGTGTCATAGCGGACGCTGGAGCGGGTACTCAATGCAAACAAACGCTTCGGGGCGATGCGCGCCAAGGCGGTTTCCAGGTCCGGGTGGACCTGCATCTGTGCGTACTCGTGATAGTCCAGGCCGGCGCGCTTCAGCTGCTTGTCACTGAGGTCGAAACCCAGGGGCTCGATCAGGTGCAGCCGCGCGCCGGTGTTGGCGCAGAGCCGGATCACATTGCCGGTGTTCGGCGGGATCTCGGGCTGGTAAAGCACTACATCGAAAACAGGGGCAGAAGTCATCGGCGCAGTTTACGCCGGGTGTTGCGTCATCGCTGGCTTAGTTGGAAACCATGCCCTGCGCGACGACCTTGCCGATGGCTTCAGCAGCGGCTTCTGCAGCCATGGCCTGCACCTGCTCCACCTCCGGGCGGACGGTGATGGTCGGCAGCGACACCATCCACTGGCCGGCGCGGGTGCCGATGGCGACCGGGCTGGCGGAGGCCAGCTGGCTGGCGGTCTGTTCGGCCATCAGCTCGACGATCTGGCCGACGGTCGGACGAACCTGCACGACCGCCAGGGTCGGGATGTTGCTGCTGGCTTCGTGCTGGGCCTGTGCCAGCTGATCAGCGGAAGGGCGAACCTGCACGGTGTCCAAAGTGACGATATCCGAAGCCTGGACCGAAGAAACAAAGCCGGTGCTGGCGACGAGGGCGATGGCAAGGGCGAGAGACTTGGCGTTCATGGCGGGACCTGTTTGGTGTGTGTGGGCAGTGGTGTGGTAGTAAGGTAGTACAGTGATTTTCGTAGTGCAAGAACTTTCTTTAGTTTTTTTGATTTGTTCAGCAATCAGTCATTTATGGTCTGAAGTGAGCTGGCTGCGAGTAATAGGCAGCAGGATGTGTGCCAATCGCATCTGATTGATAAATAAGGATTTGTTGCTAGTTGAAAGTGTCCGCTGTCCGGACACTCGCCGCGTCTGCAGTGACCGGACGGACACCGGTGCAGCTGCTTCGGTACCCATGACGCATGGCGTATGCCGATGTGACGGCGCCCGGTTAGGATCTGCGTTCACCTTCATACCCAAACGGAAATGGAATGAACGCAGCTATGCCCCGCACCGCCTTGTTGACCTTGGCCCTGAGTGCCGCCCTGGGCGGATTCGTTGGCGCCCCGCTGGTTGCGGAGGCCAAGCCGGCCGCTGCCGCTGCGTCGGTCGATATCCCGTATGAGGAATTCACCCTGCCGAACGGCCTGCGCGTGGTGGTGCACACCGACCGCAAGGCACCGATCGTGGCGGTGAACATCTGGTACCACGTTGGTGCCAAGGACGAACCGGCCGGCCGCACCGGCTTCGCGCATCTGTTTGAACACTTGATGTTCCAGCGCAGCGAAAACCACGACGGTGAGTTCTTCGAACCCTTCAAGCAGGTCGGCGCCACCGACCAGAACGGCACCACCAATACCGACCGCACCAATTACTTCCAGAACGTGCCGACCACCGCGTTGGACATGGCGCTGTGGATGGAGTCGGACCGCATGGGTCATCTGGTCGGCGCCATCGATCAGGCCGCCCTGGATGAGCAGCGCGGTGTGGTGCAGAACGAAAAGCGCCAGGGCGAGAACCAGCCTTACGGCCAGGTCTGGGACAAGCTGACCCGCGCCATGTACCCGGCGGGCCATCCGTATCACCACGGCGTGATTGGTTCGATGAACGATCTCAACGCCGCCTCGCTGGACGACGTCAAAACCTGGTTCCACACCTGGTACGGCCCGAACAACGCGGTGCTGGTGCTGGCCGGTGACATCGACGTGGCCACCGCCAAGGAAAAGGCCGCCAAGTTCTTCGGCGACATTCCGGCTGGCCCGACCATGGCGCAGCCGGCGGTGAACGTTGCGCAGCGCGCTGCCACCACCCGCGAAGTGATGACCGACAAGGTGCCGCAGGCGCGCATCTACCGCGCCTGGAACGTGGCCCAGGTCGGTACCACCGATATCGATCAGCTGGAGCTGTTCTCCTACGTGCTGGGCGGTGCCAAGTCCTCGCGTCTGGACCAGCGCCTGCTGCACAAGGACAAGCTGGTGGACAACATCAGCGCGATGACCGATGCCTCGCAGCTGGGCTCCAACTTCCTGATCATCGCCACGGTCAAGCAGGGCGTGGACCCGGCCAAGGTCGAGGCGGCCATCGACGAGGAGCTGAAGCGACTGGTCGCCGAAGGCCCGACCGCCGATGAGCTGGAGCGCGCCAAGGTGCAGTCGCGTGCGGGCTTCGTGCGCGGCATCGAGCGTATCGGTGGCTTCGGCGGCAAGGCCGATGCCCTGGCCCAGTGCGCCGTCTACGAAGGCAATCCGGGTTGCTTCCGCACCTCGCTGGCCAATGTCGATGCCGCCACCGCGGCCGACGTGAAGGCAGCCGGCGCCAAGTGGCTGGGCGTGGGCGACCACACCATCGTGGTCGAGCCGGGTGAGCGTGTTGCGCTGGCCGAGCTGCCGTCGGTCAAGCCGGCGCCGTTCAACGTGCCGGCCGTGGACTCCAAGTACACCACGCTGCCGAACCAGGTCGACCGCAGCGCCGGCGTGCCCAAGACCACCAGCTTCCCGGAGCTGAAGTTCCCGCAGCTGCAGCGTGCAACGTTGAAGAACGGCACCCAGGTGGTGCTGGCCGAGCGCCACGACATCCCTGTGGTGCAGTTCAGCTATGAGTTCCCGGGCGGCTTCACTGCCGACCGTGGCCGCAAGCCGGGTACCGCCAACTTCACCATGGGCATGCTGGACGAAGGCGCTGGCCAGCTCGGCTCGCTGGCGTTCGCCGATGCGGTTGAGCGCCTGGGTGCCCGCGTCAGCGCAGGTGCGTCGTTGGATGGTTCCAACGTGTACCTGTCGGCATTGAAGGAAAACCTGGCGCCGTCGCTGGCGCTGTATGCCGACGTGGTGCGTGCACCGCGCTTCGAGCAGAACGAGATCGACCGCATCAAGGCCACCTGGATTGCAGGCATCCAGCAGGAAAAGGCGCAGCCGAACGCGGTGGCGATGCGCGTGCTGCCGCCGCTGCTGTACGGCGCAGGCCACCCGTATGCGATTCCGTTCACCGGTAGCGGCGACGAAGCGGCGATCCAGTCGCTGACCCGTGACGACCTGACCTCCTTCCACAAGCAGTGGATTCGTCCGGAAGGCGCCACCCTGATCGTGGTCGGTGACACCACCTTGAAGGACCTCGTGCCGCTGCTGGAACGCAGCTTCGGTGATTGGAAGGGCGAGGGCGCACCGCCGAAGGTGGAGGCCCTGACCAATGTGGATCGCCCGCAGGCATCGCGTGTGTTCCTGATCGACCAGCCGGGTGCGGTGCAGGCCAACCTGTTCGCCGGTCAAGTGGCGCCGTCGACGATGGATGCGGGCACCACCCGCTTCGACATCGCCAATGGTGTGCTGGGTGGCGACTTCACCTCGCGCCTGAACATGAACCTGCGTGAGGACAAGCATTGGTCGTACGGCGCGCGTTCGAGCGCTTCCAATGCACTGGGCCAGCGCCCGTGGATGGCGGTTGCACCGGTACAGATCGACAAGACCGGTGAGGCGATGAAGGAAATGAACGCCGAGATCAGCCAGTTCGCCAGCGGCCAGCGTCCGCCGACCGATGCTGAGGTCAACCGCATCCGCAACATCCAGACGCTGAGCCTGCCCGGTGCCTACGAAACCGCATCGGCGGTGATGAGCACCATCGGTGGCATCGTGCGTTACGGCCGTCCGGACGACTACGTGTTCAAGCGCAAGGCCGAGATCGAAGCGATGACCCCGGCGCAGGTCGCCGAGGCAGCCAAGACCCTGGATCCGTCCAAGCTGACCTGGGTGGTGGTAGGCGACCTGAAGCAGACCGAAGCCCCGGTGCGCGCCCTGAAGCTGGGCGAAGTGACCGTGATCGACGCCGACGGCAAGCCGGTGGAGAAGAAGTAAGCGGCAGGGCATAGCCCGCCGCTTCTGCCTAAGCCCCTCTCCCGTAAACGGGAGAGGGGTTGGGGTGAGGGCAGCTTTTAGCTTTGGCCGGTAAAGCCCCTGCCGAGCATGGCTCGGCACTACGCTTCTGCCCCCTCCCTTTCGCGCAGCGAAGGGGAGGGCCGGGGAGGGGGTTCTTTAGCCCCTCTCCCGTTTACGGGAGAGGGGTTGGGGTGAGGGCAGCTTTTAGCATTAGCCGGTAAAGCCCCTGCCGAGCATGGCTCGGCACTACGTTTCTGCCCCCTCCCTTTCGCGCAGCGAAGGGGAGGGCCGGGGAGCGGGTTCTTTAGCCCCTCTCCCGTTTACGGGAGAGGGGTTGGGGTGAGGGCCGCTTTTCAGCTTTGGCCGGTAAAGCCCCTGCCGAGCATGGCTCGGCACTACGTTTCTGCCCCCTCCCTTTCGCGCAGCGAAGGGGAGGGCTGGGGAGGGGTAGGTTTTGTCTTTGTCGGACGCCCAATCCTTGGGATCACCACCTGTTCATCCATTCCCGGCACAATCCCTGCTGATCTTCACAAGGAATAGTCCATGCGCGTCCTGCTTTTGTCTGCCCTGATCGCCAGCACCGCCGCCTGCACCTGGGTGCCGATTGAATCCGGCGGCAAGGCCGTGCGTGTGCTGCCTGCAGGGCCGGTCGCTCCTGGCTGCGTGACCAAGAGCGATATCGAGGTCACCGTGACGAACAAGGTCGGCTTCTACAACCGCAACCCGCTGCGCGTGCAGGAAGAGCTTGAAACCCTGGCCCGTAACGAAGCCCCCAGTGCCGGCGCCAATGCCGTACAAGCCATCGGGCTGCCGGCCGATGGCAGCCAGCGCTTTGCCGCCTTCCAGTGCCCGCCGCGCTGATTTTCCAGCTGTCTTACGGCCCCGGCGGCTCCATACGCCGGGCCGCCGATTTGTAAAGATGCGGTAAAAATGCGCAGGCGCTAGAATGGCGACCCCTTCGCCTGAGTCTTGGCGCTTTCTGATGCCTTTTCAAAACGTCTCGATCGCGGGACTGGCGCATATTGATGCGCCGCATACGCTGACCTCAAAGGAAATCAACGAGCGGCTCCAGCCCACGCTGGAACGCCTTGGCATTCGTGCCGACGTGCTTGGCGATATCGCCGGCATCCACGCGCGCCGCCTTTGGGACCAGGGTACACAGGCCTCGGACGCCGCCACCATGGCCGGCCGCAAGGCGCTGGAAGATGCCGGCATTACCGCCGACAAGGTTGGCCTGCTGATCAATACCTCGGTCAGCCGTGATTACCTGGAGCCGTCCACCGCTTCCATCGTGTCCGGCAACCTCGGTATCGGCGAAGAGTGCGTCACCTTCGACATCGCCAACGCCTGCCTTGCCTTCATCAATGGCATGGACATGGCGGCGCTGATGTTGGAGCGCGGCGACATCGACTATGCGTTGATCGTCGACGGCGAAACCTCCAACCTGGTCTATGAAAAGACCCTGGAGCGCATGATGTCCCCGGACATCACCGCCCAGCAGATGCGTGACGAAGTCGCTGCGCTGACCACCGGTTCCGGTGCGGCAGCAATGGTGATGGCGCGCTCGGAGCTGGTGCCGGACGCCCCGCGCTACAAGGGCGGCGTGACCCGTGCAGCCAACCAGTGGAACAAGCTGTGCGTGGGCAACCTGGACCGCATGGTCACCGACACCCGCATGCTGCTGATCGAAGGCATCAAGCTGGCCACCAAGACCTTTGAAGCTACGCGCGAGGCGCTGGGCTGGGCGGTGGAGGAGATCGACCAGTTCGTGATCCACCAGGTCAGCCAGCCGCATACCAATGCCTTCATCAAGGCCTTCGGCATCGATCCGAAGAAGGTGATGACCATCTTTGGCGAGCACGGCAACATCGGCCCGGCGTCGGTACCGATCGTGCTGAGCAAGCTGCGTCAGCTGGGCAAGCTCAAGAAGGGCGACCGCGTCGCGCTGATGGGCATTGGCTCGGGCTTGAACTGCACGATGGCCGAGGTGGTCTGGTAAGTTCCGGCCTGGCCGCGAACTTCCAGAACGCATGCTTTTCCTTCTCCCCTTGCGGGAGAAGGTGCCCGAAGGGCGGAAGAGGGGAAGCGTGCGCAGCACGCAAGCGCCTGGAGTTCGAGAGCTTGTTCAAGCTCCTCCACTCCGGCCAACCCTCTCCCCAACCCCTCTCCGACGGGAGCGGGGCTTAGCAGCCGCAGGTGCAACCCGATGAACAAACTCCCCGGTTACCCCAGCAAGACCCACCGCTTCGAAGTCCGCCCCGGCTTGTCGATGAACTACATCGATGAAGGCCCGCGCGATGGTGAGGTGGTGGTGATGCTGCACGGCAATCCGTCGTGGAGCTATCTGTGGCGGCACCTGGTCAACGGGCTCAGCGACAAGTACCGCTGCATCGTGCCGGACCATATCGGCATGGGCCTGTCGGACAAGCCCGACGACAGCCGTTATGAGTACACCCTGCAGTCGCGCGTGGATGATCTGGACGCACTGCTCAAGCACCTGGGCATCACCGGTCCGGTGACGCTGGCCGTGCACGACTGGGGCGGCATGATCGGCTTCGGTTGGGCGCTGTCGCACCACGAGCAGGTCAAGCGCCTGGTGATCACCAACACGGCCTCGTTCCCGTTGCCGCCGGAGAAGCCGATGCCGTGGCAGATCGCCATGGGCCGGCACTGGAAGCCTGGCGAATGGTTCATCCGTACCTTCAATGCATTCTCGTCCGGCGCCTCCTGGCTGGGCGTGAGCCGGCGCATGCCAGCCGATGTGCGCCGCGCCTATGTGTCGCCGTACAACAACTGGGCCAACCGCATTTCCACCATCCGCTTCATGCAGGACATCCCGCTGTCGCCAGCCGACAAGGCATGGTCGCTGCTGGAGCGTGCGGCGGCAGCGCTGCCGTCGTTCGCCGATCGCCCGGTGTACATCGCCTGGGGCCTGCGTGACATCTGCTTCGATCATCACTTCCTGACCGGCTTCCGCAAGGCACTGCCGCAGGCGGAAGTGACCGAGTTCGAAGATGCCAACCACTATGTGCTGGAAGACAAGCACGAAGTGATCGTACCGGCTGTAAGAGCCTTCCTGGAGCGCAACCCGCTGGGGTGAGCCTGAGCTCCCTCATTGCCGGCTTCTGCCCCCTCCCTTGCGCCGAAGGCGGAGGGGAGGTTTGGGAGGGGTGAGCTTTTGCGGCTGTTCCCTTTGCACCAGCTTCGCGGCTTACGCCGCTCCCACAAAAGCCGTGAGCGCGCGAGGCCTGCTTCTGCCCCCTCCCTTGCGCCGAAGGCGGAGGGGAGGGTTGGGGAGGGGTGAGCTTTTGTGGCCGTTCCCTTTGCACCAGCTTCGCGGCTTACGCAGCTCCCATAAAAGCTGAGCGCGCGCGATGCCTGCTTCTGCTCCCTCCCATTCGCCGAAGGCGGAGGGGAGGGTTGGGGAGGGGTAAGCTTTTGTGGCCGTTCCCTTTGCACCAGCTTCGCGGCTGACGCCGCTCCTACAGCGGCACGTGGGTGTGCGAAGCTCTGTGCTTCTTTGCACAGGGAGTGATAGATGGATTTCGACAGCCTGGATCGTCAGCTGCGTGACAGCGCGCAGGATCTCGCGTTGAGCAACGAGGAACGTTCCGCATTACGCGAGCTGGGCGTCGAACTGCCGCCCGACCGCCTGCGCTTCCTGCGCAACCGCGCCTTCGATATCGCTCGCGAGCAGGTTGCAGCCAATCCGGCCGAAGCGCTGCCGATGCTGAAGTGGGTTGAGCAGGTAGTGCGCACGCTGGACGTCAACGCCGGCCCGGTCGAAACGCTGACCAGCACCTATTTCTCGCCGGGTGACGCCTGCATGCAACGCCTGCGCGCGCTGTGCGCCAGCGCGAAGCAGACCTTGGACATCTGTGTTTTCACCATATCCGATGACCGCCTGAGCGGCGTCATCCTGGACGCACACAAACGCGGCGTGACGGTGCGCATCATCAGCGACAACGACAAGGTCTACGACGATGGCAATGACGTCCGTCGTTTGAATGAAAGCGGCATCCCGGTGCGGGTAGACCACAGCGAATACCACATGCACCACAAGTTCGCGCTGTTCGATGGCAAGCAGCTGGCTAACGGCAGCTTCAACTGGACGCGCACCGCGACCGAGCACAACGATGAGAACCTGGTGGTCAGCAATGACCGCAACCTGGTGCGCAGCTTCGCGCAGCAGTTCGAGGTGTTGTGGGGGCGTTACAAGGCGCTTTGAGGGGGCGCAGCGGCGGTGTCGTCGAGGTCACTCCCGCCCTTGCAGGAGTGACCAGTCCACTTCCTCACGCTGCAATCGGCGTATTCGGCGGTGACGACGGGCTGTTGCCGTTGTCGTCTGGATGGTCGTCGCCATCGTTGTCGGCATCATCGCGCCAGCGCCAATCAGCCAAGGTCAATGCCGGCATGCCGTGGGCGATGCGCGCGCGGTCGCACTGCGAGCTGGCCTTGCCGTATTCCCAGGAGGCGTCCACTTCGCGGCACACGCTGGGCCGGTTCGGGTGGATGGTGCAGCGTGAGTACACGCCGATCTCCGAGTCCAGGGCCACGCAGCGGATCGGGTCCGAGTAGGTGCCCTGCATGCACAGCCGGTGCGGGTCCAGGCGCTGGGTCAGCTGGTGGGGCACGCCGCCTTCGGTGACTTCGTCCGATTCCATCCAATGGAAGGCAACGCGGTATTGGGTGCAGCAGGCACCGCAGGTCAGGCAGGGATGGGGCATGGGAGACCGGCCTAGGCGGCAGGATTAGGACAAAAGGAAGGTGCGAAATTTTCCACGGTGACGGCCTGCGCGCAAGATTTTTCTGCATTGGCGACAATAGGAAGATGAACGAAACCTGCAATATCGCCGCGCGTCTGCCCGAGCTGGCACGTGAACGGCCCGACCAGATCGCCATTCGCTGCCCTGGCAAGCCCGCCGGCAACGGCATGGCAGCCTACGACGTGACCCTGGATTACCGCACCCTGGATGCCCGCAGCGACGCCATTGCCGCTGGTTTGGCGGCAAACGGCATCGGCCGCGGGGTGCGTGCGGTGGTGATGGTGCGGCCGGGGCCGGAGTTCTTCCTGTTGATGTTCGCCCTGTTCAAGATCGGCGCGGTCCCGGTGCTGGTCGACCCGGGCATTGATAAGCGCGCGCTGAAGCAGTGCCTGGATGAAGCCCAGCCGCAGGCCTTCATCGGCATTCCCTTGGCGCAGTTTGCGCGGGTGCTGCTGGGCTGGGCCAAGGCGGCCAGGGTCAAGGTCACGGTCGGCCGGCGTTGGGGCTGGGGTGGCATCACCCTGGCCAAGATCGAAGCCGATGGCGCTGGCGCGGGCAGTCAGCTGGCCGCCACCGCACCGGACGACGTGGCCGCGATCCTGTTCACCAGCGGCTCCACCGGCGTGCCCAAGGGCGTGGTCTATCGCCACCGCCATTTCGTCGGCCAGGTGGAACTGCTGCGCAATGCCTTCGGCATGCAGCCCGGTGGCATCGACCTGCCGACCTTCCCGCCGTTCGCATTGTTCGACCCGGCGCTGGGCCTGACCTCGGTAATCCCGGACATGGACCCGACCCGGCCGGGTAGCGCTGATCCGCGCAAGCTGCACGACGCGATCGCCCGTTTCGGCGTGACCCAGCTGTTTGGTTCGCCGGCGCTGATGCGGGTGCTGGCCGAACACGGCCAGCCGCTGCCAACGGTGACCCGCGCCACCTCGGCGGGCGCGCCAGTGCCGCCGGAGATCGTGTCCAAGATCCGTTCGCTGATGCCGGAAGACGGCCAGTTCTGGACGCCATACGGCGCCACCGAATGCCTGCCGGTAGCGGTGATTGAAGGTCGCGAACTGGTCGATACGCGTGAGGCCACCGAGGCTGGTGCAGGCACCTGCGTTGGTCGCGTGGTCGCACCGAATGTCGTGCGCATCATTGCCATCACCGACGAACCCATTGCTGACTGGAACGGCGTGCGTGAGCTGCCGGCCGGGGAGGTGGGTGAGATCACCGTGGTCGGCCCGACAACGACCGATAGTTACTTCAACCGGCCGCAGGCAACGGCCGCAGCCAAGATCCGCGAAGTACTGGCCGATGGCGGCGAGCGCATCGTGCACCGGATGGGCGATGTGGGTTGGTTCGATGCCGAAGGGCGGCTGTGGTTCTGTGGGCGCAAGACGCATCGGGTCGAGACGGCGACAGGGCCGCTGTATACCGAGCAGGTGGAGCCGGTGTTCAACACCGTGGCAGGTGTGCGGCGCACGGCTTTGGTGGGTGTTGGTGCCTTGGGCCAGCAGCTGCCGGTGCTGTGTTACGAACTGCTGCCGGATCAGCACTTCGCTGAAGTCGAAAGGCAGCTGCGGGCCATGGCACTGCGTCATCCGGGCTTCGCAGGCATCGAACATTTCCTGCGTCATCCGGGCTTCCCGGTGGATATCCGCCACAACGCCAAGATCGGGCGCGAGAAGCTGGCGGTGTGGGGGCAGGCGCAGTTGGGTTGAGCTGGAAGGCTTGAAGCACGAGCACGAGCACGAGCAAGAGCACCCCTCCCAACCCTCCCCTTCGCTACGCGAAAGGGAGGGCTAAAGCCTGGCTGCTCGACGCACCCGCAGCGCTGCTGTTGTTGCCCCCTCCCTTTGCCGCAGGCAAGGGGAGGGCTGGGGAGGGGTGCTTTGGCTCCCTCCCTTTGCCGCAGGCAAGGGGAGGGTTGGGGAGGGGTGCTTTGGCTCCCTCCCTTGCGCCGAAGGCGGAGGGGAGGGTTGGGGAGGGGTAAAGCGCAGTGCTCTTTGAGTCGATGGACAGCTTGAATCCAGTGATTCCCTGACAGGCTCCCATCACCACCAATCGCAGGCTTTCCGTACCAAGAACGGAGAGCCGCAATGGACAAGCTGCGAACACGCGCAAGAGCCTTGCGCAACACACCCACCGATGCCGAAGACCGCCTATGGCAGCAACTGCGCCGACGCCAGTTGGCAGGTTTCCGCTTCCGTCGGCAGATGCCCTTGGCCGGATACATCGCCGACTTTGTCTGCCTTGACGTGCAGCTGATCGTCGAGCTGGATGGAGGGCAGCATCTTGAGCAGCTTGCCTATGACCAGCGACGCACCGAAGTGCTGCAGGGCTTGGGCTTTCGGGTGCTGCGCTATTGGAATGACGAGGTTCTGCAGCGGATGCCGGCTGTGTTGGAGGACATTCTGCGGGTCTTGGCGCGCGGCGAAGAGCACCCCTCCCAACCCTCCCCTTCGCTGCGCGAAAGGGAGGGCTAAGGCTTTGCTCCCTCCCTTGCGCCGAAGGTGGAGGGGAGGGCTGGGGAGGGGTAAAGCTCTCCGCCAACATCCCCGGCAAAGCACCCAAACACCACTGCTGCGATACTGACGGACAAATCTCAATGCTTCCGACGCGGCCAGTCGGCGCGGAAGCCCTGCAACAGAGCGATCAAACGAATGAAGATTCTGGTTACCGGTGGTGGTGGTTTTCTCGGTCAGGCCTTGTGCCGTGGCCTGGTCGAACGCGGCCATCAGGTGCTGAGCTTCAATCGCGGCCATTACCCCGCATTGCAGGAAATCGGGGTAGGCCAGATCCGTGGCGATCTGGCCGATGCCAATGCCGTGCATCACGCTGCCGCCGGTGTCGATGCCATCTTCCACAATGCCGCCAAGGCCGGTGCTTGGGGCAGCTACGACAGCTACTTCCAGGCCAATGTAGTCGGCACCCGCAACGTGCTTGCCGCCTGCAAGGCGCATGGCATCGGCCGCCTGGTCTATACCTCTACGCCCAGCGTCACCCATCGTGCCACCCATCCGGTCGAAGGCCTGGGGGCGGATGAGGTGCCTTACGGCGAGGACTTCCAGGCGCCGTATGCCGCCACCAAGACCATCGCCGAACAGGAAGTGCTGGCCGCCAATGGCGCCGATCTGGCAACCATCGCCCTGCGTCCGCGCCTGATCTGGGGCCCGGGCGACAACCAGCTGGTGCCGCGGCTGGCCGAACGCGCCCGCGCTGGTCGTTTGCGTTTTGTCGGCGATGGCACGAACAAGGTCGATACCACCTTCATCGACAACGCCGCGCAGGCGCACTTCGATGCCTTCGATCATCTGGTGGTTGGTGCGGCCTGCGCTGGCAAGGCCTACTTCATTTCCAACGGCGAGCCACTGCCGATGCGCGAACTGCTCAATCGCCTGCTTGCAGCGGTGGGCGCGCCCGGTGTGGAGAAGTCGATCTCGTTCAAGACCGCTTACCGCATCGGCTCGGTCTGCGAAAAACTGTGGCCGCTGCTGCGCTTGTCGGGTGAGCCGCCGATGACGCGTTTCCTGGCCGAGCAGCTGTGCACGCCGCATTGGTATTCGATGGAGCCGGCACGCCGCGATTTCGGCTATGTGCCCAGGGTGTCCATCGAGGAAGGCTTGCGGCGTTTGGCCGCCGCATCCTGAATGGACAGCGCCGTCATCATCCGGCGCTAACGTTCCTGTCACCGTATCGCGACCGGCAATTGCCGAGGATGGAACCCTGATTCCAACCGAGGACCCAGCCCATGCTGCATTACGCCGTCGTTTTCTTCGTCATCGCCATCATTGCCGCCGTACTCGGCTTCAGTGGCATTGCCGGTGCGGCCAGCAATATCGCGTGGATCCTGTTCGTCGTCTTCCTGATCCTTGCGGTGGTGTCGATGTTCCGCAAGAAAGGCTGATCATTCCTGACGCCAAAGACAGAACGGCCCGCATCCTCGGCGAGGGTGCGGGCCGCGTCGTTTCAGCAGTTTCGATCAGGCCGACGTGCTGATCGAGCTGCGCAGGTTCCTGTCAGCTGCGTGACGCTCCAACGCCAGCTCGATCAGGCGGGTGATCAGTGCGGTATAGCCCAGACCGCTTGCGCCCCACAGCTTGGGATACATGCTGATCTTGGTGAAGCCGGGCAGGGTGTTCAGTTCGTTGATGACGACGTCGCCGGCCTCGGTGAGGAACACGTCCACGCGCGCCATGCCGATGCAGTCCAGCGCCTGGTAGGCGCGCACGGCGATCTCGCGGATGCGCTGCTGCGCATCGGCAGCGATGTCGGCCGGGATCACCGTCTCCGCACCGCTGGCGCTGATGTACTTGGTGTCATAGGCGTAGAAATCGTCATGCACCACCACTTCGCCGCAGACGCTGGCTTCGGGCACGTCGTTGCCCAGCACCGCGCATTCGATCTCGCGGCCGACAATCGCCGATTCCACCAGCACCTTGTGGTCGAACGACAGCGCCAATGCCATCGCGGTGGCGAACTCTTCGGCGGTGCGCACCTTGCTCACGCCCACTGACGAACCCTGGTTGGCCGGCTTGACGAACAGCGGCAGGCCGAGCTGTGCGACCAGTGCATCGTAATCAGCGTGGGCAGCGGTGACATGGTTGAAGCAGGCAAACGGCGCCACCGCCAGGCCGGCATCGCGCAGCAGGCGCTTGGCCATGTCCTTGTCCATCGCCGCGGCTGCGCCAAGCACGCCGGGGCCAGCGAACGGCAGGTTCAAGGTGCGCAGCAGGCCCTGCAGGGTGCCGTCTTCGCCGAGGGTGCCGTGCACGATCGGGAACACCACATCCAACTGCGGCACTTCGCGGCCATCGGCGGCCAGCAGCTGGCCGCGTTCGGCGCCGGGCAGTACCGACAGCACCGGGCCGGAGGTATCCAGCGCAATCCGCTTGGGATCATCGGCATTGAGCAGGAAACCGGCCGCATCGCACAGGTGCCACAGGCCCTGCTTGTCCACGCCGATCAGGCTGACGTCGAAACGTTCCTTGTCCAGCGCGTCGAAGATGTTCTTCGCCGACTGCAGCGAGACCTCGTGCTCGGCCGAGCGACCGCCGAAGATGATGCCAACCCGGGTCTTGCCCATTGCCTGTGTGCTCCTGACGCTGTGTTTGGTGGTGTCTGCATAGCATGAACGCAAAAGCCGGAAATGGGGATTGGAGATTCGGGATTTGTTTATCGCGGGGCGCAGACATGAACAAACCCTGTGCGGACGATGCATCAGAGCCCGTAGCCCGGGTAAGCGCAGCGCACCCGCGGCCGTTGGCAGCCAGCCCGTAGATCACTGCCCCCGGGTGCGCTG
>NZ_JASCOR010000063.1 GCF_029959445.1 Stenotrophomonas sp. PS02298
CAGGAGCCATGCTCGGCAGAGGCCTTCCCGGTAAAGCCCCTGCCGAGCATGGCTCGGCACTACCAACCGCCCCTTCGCTGCGCGAAAGGGAGGGAGCAAACCCCGCCGTTACTTTGTCCTCATAAACCCGACCCGGGTTTCAGGCGATAATCCGCCCAGCGTCGGCGTGTTGCCCGCGCACTCCCCCGCTTCGGAATTGCAATGAGCGAGATTCGCAAGGTACCGGCCTCTGCCGGTGCGGAATGGCTGCTGACCGGTTTTGGCCTGCTCAAGCGCGCGCCACTGGCGCTCGGTTCGCTGGGCATCCTGTGGGGCGTTGGCACCTCGCTGGTACTGTCGCTGTCGATGCTGGTACCGGCACTGGGCACCGTGGTGCAGTTGCTGCTGCTGTTGGCCGGCCCCTTGTTCATGGGTGGCATGTTGTGGGCGATCCGCGAGGTCGACCAGGGCCGGACCGCCAGGCCGGCGCACCTGCTGCAGGGCGTACAGGAAGGCCGTGCGCCGCACCTGCTGGTGGCCCTGCTGCCGCAGCTGTTCGCCGCCCTGCTGCTGGGCACCTTGCTGCTGGTGCTGGTCGGCACCGATGGCCTGCAACAGCTGTCGGTGGTGATGGTCAAGCTCAACGAACTGAGCCAATCCGGTGCACAGCCGGACCCGGCACAGATCGAGGCACTGGTGGCCACGCTGCCGGCCGGGCGCATCCTGCTGTGGTTGCTGTTGTTGATCGCCAGCTTCGTCGCACTGACGCTTGCCCTGTTCGTGATGCCGCCGCAGGTGATGTTCGAACGCTCCGGTGGCATGCACGCGCTGCGCGAAAGCCTGCGCGCCAGCATCCACAACCTGCCGGCGATGCTGGTGTTCTTCGTGCTGGCCTTCATCGCCATCTTCGCGATCTATTTCGCGGTGATCATCGTGGCGCTGTTCATCGGCCTGATTGCCGGCCAGGGCGCCGCCATGGCCATCGCCCAGCTGCTGTTGATGGCGATCCTGATGCCGGTGTTTGCAGGTGCCGTGTATGCGGCCTGGAAGCAGATGCTGGCTCCGGCCGACGCAACCGGCCCGACCCCGCCGCCGGTAAGCAGCGGTCACGTGTTCGAAGCCTGATCCAGGCTGCCACCTTGCTTGCAGAAGGGCCGCGCAGCGATGCGCGGCCTTTTTGTTTCACACCGTGTCGCGCCTGCGCTTGGTCAGGTACATGGCCTGGTCGGCAGCGTGCAGCAGGGCGTCCACTTCGGCACCATCGGCCGGATAGGCCGCCACGCCGATACTGGCACCGATGCTCAGGGTCACCGGCTCGCCATCGCGCTGGTATCGCATGGGAGCCAACAGCGACTCGCTCACCCGCTCCATCAAACGATGGGCATCGTTGATGTCGTCGAGCTCTTCGAGCACCAGCGCGAATTCGTCGCCGCCCAACCTGGCCACCGTGTCGTTCTCGCGCAGCGCACCGCGCAGCCGTGCGGCCAGCTCGATCAGCACCGCATCACCGGCACCGTGACCCCAGGTGTCGTTGACCTCCTTGAACCGGTCCACGTCCACATAGACCAGCGCGAACATGCCGCCATGGCGTTGCGCCCGGTGGTGGGCACTCTCCAGCCGGTCCATGAACAAGGCCCGGTTGGGCAGCCCGGTCAGCATGTCGTGCATCGCCAGATGGCGCATTTCCTGCTCCATCTGCTTGCGCTGCTCGACTTCGATCTCCAGCTGGCGGTTGCGCTCGGACAACTCGCTCAGCGCATCGCGCAGCGCCACCCGGTGCCGGTACAACTCCAGGAACACCTGCACCTTGGACAGCAGGATGGTGGCCTCCAGCGGCTTGGCCATGTAGTCCACCGCGCCGAAACCATAGCCCTTGAGCCGGTGCACGTCGTCTGCGTATGTGGCGGTGACGAAGATGATCGGGGTCTGCCGGGTGGTTTCTTCCTGCGACAGGATCTCCGCCACTTCGAAGCCGTTGATGTCCGGCATGTACACGTCCAGCAGCACCAGCGCGAACTCATCGTCCAGCGTGGCCTTCAGGGCATCGTTGCCGCAGGCCGCCTCGACTACTTCGACGTCGAGCTTGGCCAGCACCCGGCGGATCACCAACAGGTTGGCGGGGTTGTCATCTACGGCCAGGATTTTGGGGCGCTGCACTGCCACCGGCTTGGTCACGAACATAGTGCTTCCAGCAAAAAGGGAATTTCGGGGAGCGGCAGGCAATGATCGGCCCCAGCCAGCTCCAGTGCGGCGGCAGGCATCATAGCCACTTGCGCCGTTTCCGGGTCCTGAACGATCAGTGTGCCACCGGAGCGTCGTATCCGCGCGCACCCTTCGGCGCCGTCGGAATTCGCCCCGGTCATCAGCACAGCCAACAGCTGTCCGCGCCAGACCTCGGCCGCAGATTCAAACAGAACATCGATCGAAGGGCGTGAAAATGCCACCCGGGGGTCGATGCTGAGGGCAAAGCGGCCGTTGCGCTCGATCAGCAGGTGGTAGCCGGACGGGGCCACATAGACCTTCCCGGGCTCGGGCAGCTGGCGTTCTTCAGCCTCCTCCACCGGCAGCCCGCTACGGCTGGCCAGCAGCTCGCAGAACACCCGCATATCCTCCGAACCGCTGTGGCAGACCACCACCATCGGCACCGGCAGCGGCCCTGACAGCCCGCCCAGCAGCTGATGAAGGGCGGCAAGCCCGCCCGCCGAGCACCCCACCACAACGACTTGTGGAGGCTGCCCGGACGCGGTTTTCACAGCAGTCCCCCGGCGTTGCGGTACAGCCGCAGTTCGGCATCCAGCGGCACGAAATCGCGCGCACTGGGGGCGAAGCGGATCGACTCGCGGTTGCCCAGGCACAGGAAACCACCACGGCTGAGGCTGCTGCGGAACAGGCCCAGCACCCTGTCCTGCAGCGTGTCGGAGAAATAGATCAGCACATTGCGGCACAGGATCAGCTGCGCCTCGGTGAACACGCCGTCGCAGACCAGGTTGTGGTTGGCGAAGGTGACCCGCTCCTTGAGCCGCTCATCCAGCTTCATGAAGTCGTAGCGAGCGTGGTAGTAATCGGACAGCGTGTGACGGCCACCGGCCGCCAGGTAATTCTCCGAGTACAGCCGCGCGTCGCGGATCGGGAAGATGCCTTCCTGCGCCTTGGCCAGTGCTTCATCGCTGAAGTCGGTGGCGTAGATCTGGCAGCGGTCGTACAGCCCGGCTTCCTTGAGCAGGATGGCCAGCGAATAGACCTCCTGCCCGTGCGCGCAACCGGCCTGCCAGATATTGATCTGCGGGTACGAGGCCAGCACCGGGAATACCTCATCGCGCAGCTTGCGGAACACCGCAGGGTTGCGAAACATCTCCGACACCGGCACCGACAGCTTGGCGATCACCTGCGGCACCATCTCGTCTTCACGCAGCACGCGCGCGGTCAGCTCACTCACCGTGGGCAGGTCCAGCCCATGCGCCAGCGCCAGCACCCGCCGCTTCAACGAAGACGGCGCGTAACCGGTGAAGTCATAGCCATGCCGCCGCGACATCGCGGTGATGAAGGCATCGACCTCGATGTCGTCGATGTCATCACGCGATGCCTGCGGTGCGATGGGGCCTACTTTTGCAGCCATACACGCATCATCGACAACAGCTTGTCCAGGTCCACCGGCTTGGTGAGGTAGTCATTGGCACCGGCATCCAGGCACTTGTCGCGATCACCATGCATCGCCTTGGCGGTGACGGCGATGATCGGCAGGTTGCTCCATTGCGGCAGCTTGCGGATCTCGCGGGTGGTTTCGTAACCATCCATGCCCGGCATCATGATGTCCATCAGCACCAGCTCGATGGACGGATTTTCCTCCAGCTGCTGCAGCGCCTTGTAGCCGTCCTGCGCCATCGACACATTCACCCCGCGCGCGCGCAGTGACTTGGACAGGGCAAACAGGTTGCGCATGTCGTCATCGACCAGCAGCACCTGGCGACCGCCCAGATTGTTGTCATCGGCCGGGGTGGCGTTGGCACCGCGCGAGCCGATGCTGTGCAGGAACAGGCTCACTTCATCGAGCAGGCGCTCGGGCGAGCGCTGGCCCTTGATCACGATGCTGTCGGTGTACTGGCGCAGCTTGAGGCTGTCTTCGCGGCTCAGGTCCTGGCCGGAGTAGATCACCACCGGCGGCACAGCCACCAGGGTCGCGGCTTTCTCCAGGAACTCGATGCCGGAGATGCCACCCAGATTGAGATCCAGCACGATGCAGTCGTAGCTGTGGGTGGCAATGCGTTCCAGTGCTTCTTCGCCCGAGGCGACCTGGTCGATCTCGACGTTGTCCGCCTGCAGCAGGCGGGTCAGCGCCAGCCGCGAATCCGGATCGTCGTCGACCAGCAACAGCTTGCGCACGATCTTGCCGGCCACATCCAGCAGATGGTCGAAGGCGGCAACCAGCGCCTTGCGATCCACCGGCTTGGTCAGGTAGCCGACCGCACCCAGGGCGACACCGCGAGCGGCTTCATCGACGGCGGAAATGAAGTGCACCGGGATGGCAGCGGTGACCGGGTCGTGCTTGAGATGCTGCAGCACCGACCAACCATCCATGCCCGGCAACATCACATCCAACAGGATGCCAGTGGGTCGATAGCGACGCGCCAGTTCCAGGCCACTCTCGCCATCGGCGGCGGCAAGTGCGCGGTGGCCCTTGCGGCGGATCAGATCGACCAGGATACGGGCGAAGGCCGGATCGTCTTCCACCGTCAGGATCACGGTTTCACCCGCCGCAATGGCGTGGCGGTCATCGGGAATCCAGTCAATCAGCTGCGCGGTAGCCGCGCGCGCCGGGCCCGGCGTGGGCGCAGGCCGCTGCTCGATGCTGGCCTGCGTCGCCGCCACTGCGCTGCTGAGGCCGGCCGACAACAGCGGCAGCACCAGGCTGAAGCTGCTGCCCTTGCCCTGTTCGCTGTCCACCACCAGCTGCCCGCCCAGCAACTGCGCCAGGCGCCGCGCGATCGCCAGCCCCAAACCGCTGCCACCGTAATGGCGGCTGGTGCTGGAATCGACCTGCTCGAAGGCTTCGAAGATCGAGTCCAGGCGTTCTTCGGGAATACCGATGCCGGTATCACGCACCGTCAGCGCCACGTGCTGGTCGTCGGCAGCGGCGCCAATGCGGGTCAGCATGGCGCTGTCGGCCATCGCCATGTGCAGGGTCACCGAGCCTTCGCGGGTGAACTTGAAGGCGTTGCCGAGCAGGTTGTTGAGCACCTGCTGCAACTTCGAACGATCGGTGACCAAGGCGTCGGGCATCGACGGGGCCACATCGATGGCGAACTCCAGGCGGTTCTCCATCGCCATATGGCGGAAGTGGCGCGTCACCTCGCGGGTGATGGCGTCGATCTTCACTTCCTCGCGGTGCACGTCCATCTTGCCGGCCTCGATCTTGGACAGATCGAGGATGTCGTTGATCAGCCGCAGCAGGTTGGAGCCGGAGTCGTGGATGACCGCGGCAGCCTCCACCTCCTCCACGTCCAGATGCCCGCTCTCGTTCTCGGCCAGCTCCTTGGACAGGATCAGCAGGCTGTTGAGTGGCGTGCGCAGCTCATGCGACATATTGGCCAGGAAGTCGGTCTTGTACTGGCTGGCGCGCGCCAGCTCCTGCGCCTTGAACTCTGTCTCGCGCTGCAATACCTGCAGCACGTCCTTCTGCTCGTTGAGCACTTCGGTCTTCTGCCGCAGCTCTTCGTTGGAGGCCTGCAGTTCCTCGGCCTGCACGCGCAGTTCTTCTTCGGAAGCGGACAGGCGCTGGGCCTGTTCTTCCAGCTCGACGGTCTTGCCCTGCAGTTCTTCGTTGGTGGCGCGCAGTTCTTCTTCCTGCGCCTGCAAGGCCAGCTGCGAGACCTGCAGCTCCTCGGCCTGGGCGCGGGTGTGGTCCAGCAGCAGCTGGGTCTCGTCGGCGCGGCAGATATTGTCCAGGCCCAGCGCCACGGTCGGCAGCACCGAATCGATGAAGGCTTCCTGGGTGGCGTTGAAGTGGCCGAAGGTGCCGAACTCGAACACGCCCAGCAGGCGGTCCTTCAACAGCAGCGGTACCGCCACCAGATGACGCGGCTGCGCCTCGCCCAGCGCCGAGTGCACGCCGAAGAAGTCATCTGGCACCTGCTGCACGCTGATGCGTTTGCGCTCCAGCGCCGCCTGCCCGATCAGTCCGTCGCCCAGCCCGTATTGCAGGCCCAGGTGCTTGCGCCGCTGGAAGCCGTAGCTGCCCTGCAGGTGCAGCTGTTTTTCTTCCTCATTCCATGCAAAGAACACGCCGATAGGCGCGTCGATGCGCGGCGCGATCTGCGACACCAATGCCTGCGCGTAGTCGGCCGGAGTCTGTGCGGTCTGCAGCTCGGCACCCACTTCGCCGACACTGAGCTTGACCCAGTTGGCATCACGCGACGCCAGCGAGTTGCGCCGGAACACCTCCAGCGCGCGTGCGATCTCGCCGATCTCATCGCCGCGGTGCAGGCCGGCGATCTCGACGTCCAGGTCGCCATTGGACAGGCGCGTCATCTTGTCGGTCAAGCGGTTGATCGGGTTCACCACCAGTCGCGAGATCACCCACAGCGCAAGCAGGATGATGATGAAGCCCAGCACCAGCAGTACCAGCGAGATCGTGCGCGCGCGGGCGATCCAGCTGCTCATCTGGCCGCGGTCACTGAGCAGTTGGGTCATCTCCGCGTCGTAGATCCCATCCAGCGCGTCTGCCAGTGCATTGCCCTGCCCGCCATTGCTGAGCGCATCCAGCTGTTGCGCCTGGCTGAGCGGTTCCGCGCCGGCGGCTGGCCTCAGCACCGCCATCAGCTCGTTGTCCCAGTTGCGGGCCTGAGCCTGCATGCGGCGCAGCTGCTCGGCCACGGGGTCAGTACCGGCAGCGGTCACCGCGGCGGTCAATGCAGCATCACGGCGCTCGCGCTGCTTGGCCATCACATCCATATGCCGCTCGCCGTCGCCGAGCAGGTAATTGCGGACCGCGATCTGCTGCAGGCGCACGGCCTGGATCGCATCCTCGACCTGGCGGATCACCTCGATCTGCACGCCTTCATGGCGGCGCGCGTCGTCATCCCGCCCCGAGGTGCGGTAACTGACCACGCTGGTGGCCAGGAAACACAGGAAAACCAAGCCAAATGCCGCCAGCATCTTGCTCAGCAACGGCACATTGTTGATCCAGCTACTCTTCTTTTGCGTCATGCAGGTGTCCCCCGGGGTGCCACCACGCCTGCCAATCCGCGCGGCCTCTTTTCAGTGAAAAATAGCGCAGATTGCTGACAACCGCCTGCTGCGGTTGAATCAGGACTTCGCGGTCTTGCCCTGGTCGCGTGGCTGCAGCCAACGGGCCGCATGTATGCCCAATTCGTAAAGGAAACACATGGGTATCGCCAGCATCAGCTGCGACACCACATCCGGCGGGGTCAGCACCGCTGCCAGCACAAAGATACCGACAATCGCGTAACCACGGCCTTCACGCAGCTGCTGCGGGCTCACCCAGCCCAGCAGGACCAGGATCACCATCGCCACCGGCAGTTCGAAGCTGGCACCGAAGGCAAAGAAGATGGCCAGCACGAAATCCAGATACGCGCTGGCATCAGGCGTGATGGCGATCACATCCGGGCGGAAAGTGGTCAGGAAATGGAATACCGCCGGCAGCACCAGGAAATACGCGAACGCGCAGCCGATATAGAACAGCGCGACCGCCGAACCCAGCAAGGGCATCGCCAGCCGCTTTTCGCGTGCATACAGGGCTGGTGCCACGAAGGCCCAGGCCTGGTACAGCAGCCACGGCACCGCCACGAACAGGGCGGCAAAGAACGTCAGCTTCAGCGGCGCGAAGAAGGCTCCGGCCGGATTGGTGGCAATCATCGATTGCCCGGCCGGCAGCTGCGAGATCAGCGGCGTGGCCAGATGGGTGTAGAGGGTGCGCGAGAACGGCATCAGCGCCAGCAGCACCACGCCCAGGCCCAGCAGCGCGCGCACCACCCGCGAGCGCAGCTCGATCAGGTGCTCGATAAGACTGCTTTCGTTGAGATCGGCCGCACTCATTGCGTCCGCTCCGGGTTTGCAGGGGTCTGCTCGGCGCTTGCCGGCACATCACCCAAAGGGATGCTGCGGTTGATCTCGGGGTCGATCGCGGCATCACTGACTGGCGCGGCGGCCACGTCCTGCGGGGCCGGTTCCGCCGTTGCGGGCGACTGCTCATCGGCGGTGGCAGCCGAGCGTGGCGCGATGGTGCGCGGCTCGATCACCCGCTCGGCAGCCGATTCGGGCAGCTCCACTTCGCGCTTGAAGGCATCGGCCTCGTTGCGCACCTGCCCGGCCTGGTCGCGCAGCCCTGCCTCGGCCTGCTGCATCGATTGGCGTACATCCTGCAGGTTGCGCTTCAGCTCCTCGGCGTGCAGCTCGCGCTCCAGCTCCTGCTTGACCGAATCCCACTGGTTGCGCGCACGGCGCACCCACAGCCCGGCAAAACGCGCTGCCTTGGGCAGACGTTCCGGGCCGAGGACCACCAAGGCCACCACTGCGATCAGCAGCAGTTCGCTGAAGCCGATATCAAACACGTCGTACGCTCAGGATCAGCGCGCGTCGCGGTCGTGCTCGGCCTGCTTTTCGCCGCTCTTGTCGGCATCGCGCGATTCGTCGCCCAGCTGTGCAGCCGGCTTGTCCTCGTCACGCATGCCCTTCTTGAACTCTTTGACCGCACTGCCCAGATCCTTGGCGCCACTCGTCAAGCGCTTGGTGCCAAACACCAGCAGGACGATGACCAGCACGACCAACCAGTGCCAGATGCTGAAACTGCCCATGATCTGCTCGCGTTATTCTGTGTGGAAGTTGTCGAGCATAGCGCACAAGGTCTTAATTGATCGCTATGCCAAAGGTCAGTTGCCGCCGTCCAGGCTTTCGGTGCGGATCTCGCCTTCGGAGACCGGCTGGAAGCCCTGCTGCGGTGCCGGTTCAGCAGTGGAATGCTGCAACGGTGCAGTGGTCGCGGTGTCGCTGCCAACGGTGTCGGCCACGGGCGCCTGCACGCTGACCGCGTTGCTGCGCGGTGCACTTGCCACCACCGGGGCGACGCTGCCCTGGGTGCCACGCTTTTCCCGCGCGGCATAGGTGGACTCTTCCAGGCGGTCACGGAAGGACACGACATCCGACGACGGCGCGTTGTTCAGGCGACCCTCCAGAATCATGCGCGGCGTGGTGTTCTGGCCGTAGGCATCCAGGTTGGCGGCATCGTCGATCTGCAGCACCGCGCCATCCAGCGCCACGCCTGCAAACAGGCCACGGGCACGCGACCACGACCAGATCTCGGCCTTGAGCTGACCATCGGTGGCAGCTGCGGCATTGCGACCAACCGGGCCAGCGGCGACGCCAGCGTCAGCACCGAGGGTGAACTTGCCGTTGACGATGTTGTCCAGGCTGCGGTCGTTGCGGAACACCAGGATCACGTCCGACGACTGCACGCCGGCCTGGAAGCCGATGCTGCCGCCGGTAAGCTTGATGAATACGGGATTGGACCAGCTGCCATCGGCCATTTTCACCGACATCAGGCCATGGCCACGACGCCCACCCAGCACCAGACCGGCCTTGATGGTGTCCGGCAGGACGATGATGGCGCGGCCTTCATCCAGCAGTTTGTCGGGGATGGCCTGCTCCGGGATGTCCTGGATCTCACTGAGCACCCGCACCGCATTGCGGGCACGTTGATCTTCCTGCGGACCAGCGACGGCAGTGGTGGACAACAGGCTCGCGGACAACAGCAGAACAAGGCACGGCAGGCGGCGCATGGGTAACTCCGTAGGTCGGTGCATAGAAAGATAGCGCAAGTGCCTGAAATTAGTAGCGCGGCTCTGAATAGCTGGTGAGCGGGCGAGAGGCATCAGCATCTGTGCCCCCTCCCTTTCGCATCGCGAAGGGGAGGGTTGGGAGGGGTGATGTCCGCGGCAGACCCGCAGCGCTCCCTTCTCCGCCCATACCTGCGAAAATGTCTGGATGTCCAACGCCCCCACTACCGCGTTGCTCGCGGTCAATCTAGGCACGCCCGAGACACCCACCGCGCCTGCGGTGCGGCGTTATCTGGCGGAATTCCTCAGCGACCCCCGTGTGGTCTCGATCCCGGCTTTGCTGTGGAAACCGCTGCTGCATGGGCTGATCCTGCCGCTGCGCAGTGGCCGCTCGGCGCAGAAGTACGCCCAGGTCTGGCTGCCCGAAGGCTCGCCGCTGGCGGTCTACACCCATCGCCTGGCCAAGGCCATGCAACAGCAGCTGCCACAGTGGCGGGTGCGCGAAGCCATGCGCTATGGCGAACCGGCCATGTTGCCGGCACTGGATGCTTTGGCTGCCGAGGGTATCCAGCGCATCGTGGTGCTGCCGCTGTATCCGCAGTACTCGACCACCACCACCGCCTCCATCGAGGACCGCGTGCAGCAATGGCAGGCACGCAACCCGAAGGTGACGGTACAGACCATCCGCGACTACGCCGATGACCCGGCCTGGGTTGCCGCGGTCGCCGCCTCCATTGCCGGTTATTGGGCCGAGCATGGCCGCGGCGGCAAGCTGGTGTTTTCCTTCCATGGCATCCCGCAGCGCCTGGCCGATGCCGGCGATCCCTACCCGCAGCGTTGCCAAGCCAGCGCCAAGGCCATTGCCGCAGCGCTGGGCCTGAGCAGCGATGCGTGGGAACTGGCCTACCAATCGCGATTCGGCCGGGAGCGCTGGCTGCAGCCCTATGCCGAGCCGCGGCTATGGGAACTGGCCGAAAGCGGCATCAAGACCCTGGACGTGGTCTGCCCGGGCTTTGCCACCGACTGCCTTGAAACCCTGGAAGAGGTGCAGATGGGCTTCACCGAAACCCTGGCCGAGCGTGGCGCGCGCATGCGCTACATTCCCTGCCTCAACGACAGCAGCGCCCATGCCGCTGCGTTGGCCGCGCTGGCGGCGGCGCAGCCGGCATGAACGCGACGCCTTTTGAACTGCAGCTCGATGGCATCCGCGTGGCCGGCCTGCGCGCGGGTAACCCGGATGGCCTGAAGGTCCTCGCCCTGCATGGCTGGCTCGACAACGCGGCCAGCTTCCTGCCGCTGGCCGAGCAGTTGCCGACGCTGGATCTGGTGATGGTCGACCTGCCCGGCCATGGCTATAGCGATCACCTGCCGCTGACCACGCCGTACACCACACCGCACGCCATCGTGCAGACCCTGGCCATTGCCGATGCGCTGGGCTGGGACCGCTTTGTATTGCTCGGCCACTCGATGGGTGCGGCGATTGCCAGCCTGGTCGCCGCCGTGGCCGGTGAACGGGTGCAGGCACTGGTATCGATCGAAGCCTTGGGCGGCCTCACCGCACCGGCCGGCGAGACCGTGCAGCGCCTGCGCACCTACGTGGAAGCGATGCTGAAGCTGGACGCCAAGCAGTTGCGGGTATTCCCCGACCTGAGCGCGCCGGTTCGCGCGCGGATGATGGTCAACCAGCTCAGCGAGGCCTCCGCGCGTCTGCTGATCGAACGCGGGGTCAAGCCGGTCGACGGTGGCTGGAGTTGGCGCAGCGACCCGCGGTTGATGCTGCCTACCGCGGTCCGCATGACCGAAGAACAGGTCTGCGATGTGGTCAGCGCCATCCTCTGCCCGGTGCAGGTGATCTACGCCACCCCGGCCCAGCCCTACTTCCCGGAACCGGAACGCAGCCAGCGCGCGGCGCTGCTGCCGGATGGCCGCCTGCATACCCTGCCCGGCCATCACCATGTGCACATGGATGACCCCGAGGCAGTCGCGGCGATCATCCGCAACTTCATCGCGGCGCTGCCCGACGCCGGCTGAATATAGAAGCCGGTGCCAACAGCATCGGCTTCAGTAGTAAGCGCGGCAGCCGATAACCCCGGCATTGCCGTAATCGAGAAGATGTCCCGCAGCCCCGCAACGGGTGCTGCGCGCCCCACCATCGCATGCTCCCCCGCCCTGCCCTCCGGCCCGGTGTCATCACCGGCCTGATCCTGCTCGCCTGTTGGCTGGGCTGGACCACCCGCAGCGTCGCCGCGCTTGCTCACCGCCCCGGCGATGACGAAGCGGCGGTGGCAGCGCTGGTGGATGGACTGCGCGCGCAAGGGCAACTGCCTGCGATCGCTGCACCCGTGGCAATCCGACTGACCGCGCCCGCTTGCGACTGCGTACAAGACGAGCAGGCCTGGCAACAGCTCAGCACTGCGCTGCAGGCACAAGGCGCACACACCATCGCCCTGGGTGCCACCGGCGCCTACGAACTGCTGGTGCTGGCCGCCGATGGCCACCCGCTCTATGCCGGCCCACTGCAGCCTTCCGCGCTGGCGTGTGGCCGCGGCAACTCGACCCTCGCCAGCTGGTTGCCGGCGCTGCTGGCCGAACGCAACCCGCCCTTGTTCCTTCCTCCCCGCTGTTCCTGTTGACCAGGAGTTCCCGATGTCCACTCGCCCCCACGCCACGACGCCACCTCCCGACGCCTACTACACGCAGCTGGCCTGCGCGGCGGACCGCATGTTCCTGCACTTCGGCCTGATCCTCGGCCTGGCGTCGTTGGCGCTGGCGCTGTGGTCAGGGCAATGGCTGCCATTCTTCGCGATCAGCCTGCCTTCGCTGGCGCTGATGGCAGTGCAGATCAAACTGGCACCGGGCAGCCTGCTCAGCCGGGTGACGGTGGCATTGGTGCTGATGGCGCTGGTCGCCGCCACCATCCAGCAGGCCAATGGCCTGGTGGAAATGCACTTCGGCGTGTTCGTCGTGATCGCGCTGCTGCTGTACTACCGCGACTGGATCCCGGTGGTAGTGGCTGCCGCTGCAATCAGCGTGCATCACCTGGCCTTCTACTGGCTGCAGACGCGCGGCCTGCCGGTGCGCGCCTTTGCAGCGGGCAGTGGTCTCAATATCGTCCTGCTGCATGCACTGTACGTGGTGGTTGAGACCGCCTTCATCAGCGCGATGGCGGTGCAACTGCGGCGCCAGGTACTGACCCTGGGCGCGGCACCTGCACGGCTGCGTGCGATGGTGGATGCGATCGCCAGCGGTGAACCCGACGACGCCATTGGCAACGAACGCAGCTTCGCCGCAGGCACCCTCGCCGATGGCGTACTGCGCATGCGCACCCAGCTGGAGCAGAAGCACCAGCTGGAGGCCGCGCTGCACCATGAGAACACCCAGATCCGCGCCTCGCTCGACGCCTCGCGTACCGGCATGATGATCGCCGACAACGAGCACATCATCCGCTACGTGAACCGCTCGGTCGTGGCCTTGCTACGCAACCAGCAGGACAGCCTGCGCGAGGCCTTCCCCGACTTCAACGTCGATACCCTGGTCGGCAGCAGCATTCACCGCTTCCACGCCAACCCGGCGCGCATCCGCGGCATGCTCGATCAGCTGAAGAAGGTACACAACGGCCAGATCACCATTGGCCCGGTGCATTTCAGCCAGGTGGTGACGCCGGTATTCAACGCCGACGGCAGCCGCAGCGGCTTCGCGGTGGAGTGGCACGACCGCACCCAGGAACTGGCGCTTGAGAACAGCGTCGCCGGCATCGTCGCCGCCGCCTCGGCCGGTGCTCTCGACCAGCGCCTGCAGGCGGTGAACGAAGCCGGCTTCATCCAGACCCTTACCACCGGCATCAACCAGCTGCTGGAGGTGGTCGCCACCACCACCGGCGAACTGCGCACGATGTTGTCGGCGCTGGCTGCTGGCGACCTGGATCATCGCGTGCAGGGCGACTATGCCGGCGATTTCGAAGCGATGAAGATCGACGCCAACCTTACTGCCGAACGCCTGACCGGCATTGTTGGCCAGATCAAGCAGTGCTCGCTGGCGATCAACACCGCCGCGCACGAACTGGCGGCAGGCAATGACGATCTTTCGCGGCGTACCGAGCAGCAGGCCGCCAACCTGGAGGAAACCGCCGCCTCGATGGAAGAACTGACCGCCACGGTACGCGAGAACGCGGCCTCGGCCCGTCAGGCCAACCAGCTGGCAATGGGTGCTGCCGATGTCGCTGCACGCGGTGGCGATGTGGTTGGGCAGGTGGTGTCGACGATGCATGCGATCGAGCTGTCGTCCAAGCGCATTGCCGAGATCATCGGGGTGATCGATGGCATCGCCTTCCAGACAAACATCCTGGCGCTGAACGCCGCGGTGGAAGCCGCACGTGCCGGTGAGCAGGGCCGTGGCTTCGCAGTGGTGGCATCGGAAGTGCGCAGCCTGGCGCAGCGCTCGGCCACCGCCGCACGCGAGATCAAGGAACTGATCGGCGACTCGATGGTCAAGGTGGATGATGGCGCTGCGCTGGTCGCACAGGCTGGCAGCACCATGAGTGAGATTGTCGGCTCGGTGCAGCAGGTCAGCGACATCGTCGCGCGGATTGCCGCGGCTTCGCAGGAGCAATCGGCGGGCATCGAGCAAGTCAACCACACTGTCGTGCAGATGGATGAAACCACCCAGCAGAATGCAGCCTTGGTAGAAGAAGCCAGCGCGGCGGCGCGCTCGATGGAAGAGCAGGCCAGTGCGTTGGCGGAGGCGGTTTCGGTGTTCCGCTATTCGACCGGTGGTGAAGCCGAGGTGATGCGCAGGGCGGGTTAAAGTGCTGGTGCTGGTGCTGGTGCTGGTGCTGCTGTTGTTGTTGCTGTTGTTGCTGTTGTTGCTGCTGTTGTTGCTGCAGTAGGAGCAGAAACAGGATCAGACGCAGAAACTAAAGCTAGAGCAAAGGCACCCCTCCCTTGCCCTCCCCTTGCCTGCGGCAAAGGGAGGGGATGGATCATGCACTTGGCGGCTATCTAGACACCTGCAGCACCCGCTCTTCCCCCTCCCTTTGCCCCAGGCAAGGGGAGGGTTGGGGAGGGGTGCTTTTGGCTTTTGGCTTTTGGCTTTTGGCTTTTGGCTTTTGGCTTTTGGCTTTTGGCTGTTGGCTGTTGGCTGTTGGCTGTTGGCTGTTGCTTTAGCCCTTCTCCCGCTTGCGGGAGAAGGGTTGGGATGAGGGGGGCTTTTGATCTTGCCGGCAAGGCCCTGCCGAGCATGGCTCGGCACTACAGTGGCCTTTACCGCTTGCGGGGTATGAGGGGCAGCTTACGAACCACAGGTTCGCTGCCCATCGAACGCCCTTGCGCCAGCGCAAGGGCCGGGGCGCGGAGCGAGGGTTGGGATGAGGGGGGCTTTTGATCTTGTCGGCAAGGCCCTGCCGAGCATGGCTCGGCACTACAGCGGCCTGCTTTGGCTTTACGCTCGAGGAGCGAGGGGAATGCTTTTGACGTTGCTTCGGCTTCGGCTTCAGCCCTGCGCCCGCAGCAACTGATGCAAGGTGCTCTTCAACCTGCGGCCCTCTTCACGTAGATAATCGCGCTCATCGCGCCACGCAGGAAAACGCGCTTCCACTTCCGCCCAGAACGCCGGTGAGTGGTTGGCCTGCAACAAGTGACACAACTCGTGCACCAGCACGTACTCGAACGCCGACGGCCGCGCCAATACCAAGGCCAGGTCCAAGGCCATCGAACCATCCGGCGCCAGTGATCCCCACTGCGAGGACATCACCTTTGGCCGCAGCCGTGACGGTGCACGTGCCAGACCGGGCAGATAGCGCGGCAGCCATTGGCCGACATCGGCGCGCACCTGCACTTCATAGAACTCTCGCAGCGCGCGCCGCAACGCCGGTTCCCCAGCGCGTGCCGGCAACTGGATCGTCACCCCACCCGCATCAACCTCGATGCGGGTGAACCGACCTTCCTGCCATTGCACCGGCAACAACTCGCCGCGCAGGGGCAGCACGCCGGGCTCACGCAGACGCAGTGCTGGCGCGAGCAAGCCATCGCCTCCCAGCCGCGCCAACTGCTGCTGCAACCATTGCCGGTTGGCCTGCAGGAAGCGCTCGCCGGAAACCAGACTCGCACGCAGCGGCATGGTCAGCCGCGCACCACGTTCGTCCACACTGAGCTTGAGCCGGCGTGCACGCGGATCACGCACGCGCAGCACTTCGATCTCGGCATCGTCCAGGCGCAGGCGCACCGTGTCGCGCTGGATCACCGGCGCGGCGGGGGTCATCAGACGGCGAAGCAGGCTAACCATGGTCCCAGCATAGTCCCTACCCGGTTACGAAACCGGGTAGGTCAGCAACGGGTTCAGCTATCAGCCTTGCTCAGCTTGAATGCCTGCTCCAGCAGCAGGAACAGTCGACGGATTTCACCGCTCTGCAGAGCGAAGCGGGCATCCAGTTCGGCGCGACGGCCTTCCTCGTCGATGTGCTCGAGCTGGTCCAGCGCGCCATCGAGGAATTTCAGCTTGCGCACGATCAGGTCGTCGCCGAGCACGAAGGACAGGTTGTCCTCGAAGATCAGCGCCAGCTTGGTGACCTGCTTGCCGGCATCCAGGTGCTTGTCGATCTCGTCGCAGCGCAGTTCCTGATGCTGGCACTTGACCACCGCGCCACCCTCGGCCGGGTCCTTCATCTCGCATTCTTCGCCCAGGCTCAGGCCTTCGGGCAGCGGCTCGCCGGCGATCCACGCGGTCAGGATCGCGCGCGGTGCGACTTCGGCGTTCAGCGGCATCGCCGGGAAGCTGCCGAGCATGCCGCGGATGTCGCTCATCACGTTCTCGCCGGTCTTGCGGCTGGAACTGTCGACGGCGACATAACCGTGCTGCAGGTCGAGGAAGGCATCGGTACGCGAGCTCTTGACGAAGGCGCGCGGCAGCAGCTCGTGCAGCAGGTCATCCTTCAGGCGCTTGCGCTCACGGCCACCGGGTTTGCGACCTTCCTTCTCTTCGATCTCCTCCAGCTTGCGCTGCAGCAGGTCGTTGACCACCACGCTGGGCAGGATCTTGTCTTCACCGCCGACGGTCAGCCACAGCGCATCACCGATGCGATGCGAGAACTGGATCTTTTCTTCACGGCCGAACGGCGAGATGAAGCCGCGCGAGGTCATTTCCAGCGCGCCGACCGGCTTGAGCACCACCTGCGGCAGCAGCGTATCGACGTCGGAGAAATCAATGGAGGTTGGGAAACGGAACAGCGTGAGGTTCTTGAAAAACATGGATGTCCTATTTCGTATTCATGGTTCAGGGGCATGCTTCTCCTCGTTGGAGAAACTGCTCCGAAGAGCTTGCCGCCGTGGAGGCCGGCAGATGAGCGGGGCACTACCTGGCTTCAGACCACCGTAGCACTGTCCCCCCTCATCCCAACCCTTCTCCCGGCGGGAGAAGGGCTGCTTGATCCTGCTGCTTGTCGCTGCCATCCAGCCACGCCTGCGCATCAGACTGCGGTGCGTCTTCACGGCGACCCAGCGCCATGAAGTCGAACAGCTTGGGGTCGGCCAGCTGCGAGGGACGGATGTCGCCCAGCGCGCGTGAGATCTGCTCGATGCGGCCAGGCGTGTCCTTTTCCCACTGCTTCATCATCAGGCCAACCTGCTTGCGTTGTAGGTTTTCCTGACTGCCGCACAGGTTGCACGGAATGATCGGGAACTGGCGGGTATCGGCGTATTCGATGATGTCCGCTTCGCGCACGTAAGCCAGCGGGCGGATCACCACATGCTTGCCGTCGTCGCTGCGCAGCTTGGGCGGCATGCCGGAAATCTTGGAATGGTGGAACAGGTTCATGAAGAACGTGGCCACCATGTCATCGCGGTGGTGGCCCAGCGCGATCTTGGTGAAGCCATTGGCTTCGGCGTAGGTGTACAGCGAGCCACGGCGCATGCGCGAGCACAGCGAACACATGGTCTTGCCTTCCGGGATGACCCGGCTCACTACCGAATAGGTGTCCTGTTCGATGATGTGGTACGGCACGCCGATCGAGGCCAGGTATTCAGGCAGCACATGCTCGGGGAAGCCGGGCTGCTTCTGGTCCAGGTTCACCGCCACCAGCTCGAACGGCACCGGCGCCTTCTTCTGCAGCTGTAGCAGGATGTCCAGCAAGGTATAGCTGTCCTTGCCGCCGGACAGGCAGACCATCACCTTGTCGCCGGCCTCGATCATGCCGAAATCAGCAATGGCCTGGCCTACCTGGTGACGCAGGCGTTTGCCGAGTTTCTGGTGTTCACGTTCGGCCACGTGCGGATCACGGGCCCGCGGGGCGGGATCGGGCAGGGAAATGACAGCGCTCATGCCCCCATTCTACCGGGTCGGCAGCGTCCCTCACGCGGCCAGCGGCAACGTGTATGCTCAATCCCCGTGGAGACCATGACCCCCGAGCAGATCAGCCAACGCATCGCCGTCCTGCGGGCCGAACACCGCAGTCTGGACGAAGACATCTCGCGCCTGGCCGCCAACCCGGACGATGACCTGGAGTCCAAGCGGCTGAAGAAGCGCAAGCTGCAGCTGCGCGACTGCATCACCAAGCTGGAAAGCATGCTGATCCCGAACGAGCCAGCCTGAATGCGGTTCAACAATCACCGGCTGGCAATCACCGTGTAGTGCCGAGCCATGCTCGGCAGGAGCTTTCCAAGGCAATCCACCCGCACACTGCGGTTGCAGGAGCGGCGGCAGCCGCGAAGCCGCCAGCGTTGAAACCGACGGTATGCCAGCAACCCGAGCGCAGTGGCTTCCCGCTTTGTGGTGCTCCTGCGGGAGACCGTTGCCGGAAAGAGATCGGCATCGCCATGGCCCGGCATGCCGGCAGCTACGACAGCTCAACTTGTTGTCGGCTTCGCGGATCAGCGGCAGACCGTGGCCAGCGCGCTGACCAGGCGCACCAAGCCAACCTGCCCCCGCTCTCCCGTTTTGTCATAAATGGTCTTGAGCCGACCCAGGGCCGTACCTGGGGTTATTCCACACTCAAGGGCGGCTGCGCCAACATCGGCATGTCGGTGCATTGCGGACGCCAGCCGCGATTCGGCCTCCGTCAGCCCAAACAGCTGTCGCAATACAGACTCCAGCGACTCTGGTGCCGGTCTCACCTCGCGCACGAAAACCAGTAACGCCCCCTGCTCCTGCGGTGACCATTTCACAAGCCGATGCGCGGTCAGAACCAGGCACGGGCGCTGTGCGGCATCGTGCAATACCAGCTTCTCCACATCCCCGCCGAGCAACTGGCTGTCGCCGCGCAACGCGCGTTGCAACAGCCCCTGCAGCCCCGCCTGGGCGCGCCCTGCCACGCCCAACTGCCCCCCCTCGCGGCGTAGCAATCCGTACTCCAGCAAACGTTCGGCAGCCGCATTGCTACGGCAGATACGCAGATCCCCGCCCAACATCAACATTGCCACCGGCGAACACTCCAGTGCCTGCTCCAGTGTGGTCACCTGCTGCTGCAGGTCGCCGATCCGCCGCAACATGGCATAAGCGTTGATCCAGTGCGGGGTCAGCGCCTGCAGCAAGCCGAGCTCCTGCTTGCCATAGGTCCGCTTCAGGTCACCGTGGCACATGGACAAGGTCACTGAGTTGGTGCCGTCATACAGACCTACCGATGCCACCTGCTGGACGATATCCAACTGCCGGTAATAGGCGTCATAGAAACCGCTGTTCAACGCCACGCTGCGGGCCAGGAATGCATCCGTGTTCAACACCCGGCCGATGGCCAATTGCGGACTGACCCGCTTCATCCACGGGTCGTCACGCAGGTCCAGGTCGGCCAGTAGTCCAGCCATATACGCATTGTCCACGCCATGTATGTGGCTGAGCTGGCCCTTGCCGGCGGCGACATCGTGAATGATCACCCCGGTGATGTGGCTGCAGGTGGCTTCGGCCATGCGTTGGTTGAATACTTCCAGCTGCGTCGGATCCAGCACCGAAGCGTAGAGCGGTCGCAGCAATTCACCCAGCAGTTCCCCATCAGCCATGTGCCCCTCCCATGGTGAGGACGAACCAATGCAGCTGCTTGGGCAGGCAGCCGGAATACGAGCGCCTCATCCACCCTCCCCCAACGCCACCAACTGAATCATCCGATCCAAGGCCTTCCCCCTGTTGTCAAGCCCCGGTTGGGAGTGTTTTGGGTTTTGTGGCTACGGTCAACTGCCGGTGACAGCGCGTGGTGCTGGTTTGGTCGATCAGGCGACAGATCGGCAGGCCCAACGTCTGCAGGGGGCAGCATGAAGAAAGCGAATTCCGGCCGCACGCATGCGGTTGGCCATGAGCATGCATTTCGATGGTCAGGCGCCGTGGAACCACAGCCGGACGCGCAGCGCGTTCAACGGCCACAACGACTCGTGCGTGGCGCGGACAAATCCTCCGAGCAGCTCGCCCCTCGTCCCGTGGAGTCCCCGGTACCGATGTATCAGAAGAAGACGGTGCTGCTGTGCCGCAGCACCACCGTATCGCGGAAACAGGGAATGCCACAGCTGACAGCAAGCGGCACGGAAAGGACATCAAGGACGTGAACATGAAACCGCTACTGCTTCTCCCGGCACTGGTTCTGATCACCGGCTGCGCCAGCCTCCAGAACATCAATGCCCCCTGGCGCAAACCCATCCAACCGCTGACGTATCAAGAGATCTATGAGTTCGCGACTGAGCCAAAAGCCGATGTAGTGCCGGGCGAGAACGATAAGGGGGTCGCAGAGGATCAACCGAAACCGACGCTGCGCAGGAAGGCCTATGACGAACTCCCGCAGTACATCAAGGACATGGCTGGCGTATTCAAGAGGGATTCAAAACTGTCGCAAGCCAACTCGGCCAGCCGGCAAGAAGCGGCCACATTTCTTGAAAGCGGAATGATCGTGACGAACATGCTGTGCTCGGCGTACATGCTTCAGGTAACGCAGAAGCAACAGCAACGCCGCTATGGACGCGATCTGGCAAGCAACACCAACACCGCCCTCAGCACCGTCCTCAACCTGACCAAGAGCAGCAACCTTGCCACCGGCATCACAAGCGCTCTCTTTGGCGGGCTGGACGTCAACTACCAGAACTGGGATGCACATTACGTCGCATCCGTCGACCTGCCGCTGGCTGAGACCCTGGTCCGCTATGCAATGGAAAGGCAGGCCCAGGAAAACGTTGCCAGGTCAAAGGCAACTGACTTCACCTACAGGCAGGCCGTGAGCAGGCTTCAGCAGTACGCCAGTACCTGCAGCTTCAATGGCATCAAGACCCTCATCAACCAGTCCGTATCGGCGGGGAAAAACAACCTCGTGGTGGATGAAACAGGCGCTGCCAACGCCGACAGCAATTCGGCATCCGGGCTCATCAAGGCAATGGAGCTTCAAGCAAGCGCTATCAACGCATTCCGGCAATGTGACCTGCAGGCCGCAGCGGCTGCCTTCGCGATGGCAAAGGACTCGCATCCCGTGTACGGAAGCAACCAGCAACTCATCGACGCACTCCGCGCATCGGAGCCAGATCGCGCCAAGGTCAAGTCGGTCGTCAAAACAATGGGGATCGATCCGCCGCTCCAGTGCTTTCCATAGCCGTCGAAGAATCGCACTCAACTACAACTCGAAATCACCTGTCTCCCCTTGACTCCATCCCTCTGGAAGGTCACATGAAAAACGCCCCCCGACACTGCCTCCTTGCTGCTGCCGTCGGTCTTCTGCTTGGCGGTGATGCCCTCGCCCAAACCAAGCAAACCGTCGAAGGTGCCCACCAGTTCCTGAACAGCGTGCCGAACAGATCAACCAGGTATGTGCCCGAACGCGTGGCGACGTTCGATGGAATCCCGGCCATGTACAACCTGTGGGTTAGGAAAACCGACAACATCGACCAGAGCGGGAACGTGAACCCGTGCGTCACCCGCATAACAGAAATGGAATACGAGAACGCGGGTGTGTACGCGGGAGGAGTTCGCTGGACCGCATCCACCGACGGAGTTGCCATACTCCGCCCGCTGAGCGAATTTCCACTCCCACGCTACATCAACTGGGGGAAAGTGAGCATCACCAGGCTGGCGAACTCGATGTCGGATGGCTCCGGCAAGCGTGAGCTCATCCTTGCCACCAGCGGAGCCACCGATGGTTACGGCTTGAATGTTGCGGACCCGTTGATGGCCGATCGCGTCGAGTACGCGATGCGCTTTCTGCAGGCCAGCTGTGACGAAGCCGCGAGCACTGGATTCTGACCATGAAGCCGACGATGCTTGCGGTGGCGTTCATTTTTCTCACCGTACCAACTGCGTTGCCAGCACAGCAGCCCCCCCGCCAGTTGAGCGAAGAAGACCTGGCAAAGGTGCGCCGCGGGGTGGAACGGAACAAGGAGATCAGTGCACAGGGCGAGCAGCAAGCTGCAGCCAAGCGCCGGGAGGACGAACTGCGCCGACAGGAAGAAGCACTGGCAAGCGATGATGGTTACGAAGACGACGGCGGGGACGACGCCCCAGCGCAGAGCGGCGCCGCCAACATATTCGACGCGTTCATCGGCACGTTGGGTAGCGAAATGGCCAAGAAGCAGCAGGAGGATCTGCAGCGGCAACGCTTCCTGGACACTGTCCGTCGAGAAGCCGAGGCCGTGGACCGCCAGCGCCAACGCGATCTGGAACGCGAGCGCCTTGCGCAAGAACGCACCCGTTTGGAACGACAGGCCGAACAGCAACGCCAGCAGGCCATCGCGCAGCAACAGCGCCAGTCCGTGGCGAACGTTGGCAATGCGCGTGCCATCGGTGGCACGGGCGGGATTGGCAACTCCAGCGCCATCAGCAGCCAGCAGCAGGCCGCGAAAGCGCGCGAAGACACCATGCGCGCCAACGTTGCGGCCGAACGCAAACGTCTGGCCGAAGAACGCGAACGCGCGGCGGCGACTGAACGAGAGCGGGTGATGCGCCCCTTCGTTGAGGCATCAAGCCGGCAGCAGGTGCAGACGATGTCATCCGCAGGGGGGGCCGCGGTTTCGACCACGCCAAAGACAAGTATTGCTCCGCCAGACTACGGCCCCGCCAAAGCATGGTGCCAAGCCAGCAACGCCGGAACATTCCAGTGCATGGGCCCGTTGCAGAACCTGCTGTCGTGGTATCCCTCTCTGGAAACCGCGCTGAGCCAGGCAGGCTGCCCTGGTGGCGAAGGCTACAACCCCACGCCGGGCCACGGCGGAAGCAGCTTCAACTGTGGCCGGCAGCTGAAACCCAACGACTATCGGATGCCGACCTATGACCCCTACCGTGGCGGCGGCAAGCCGGTGCTGGTCAAGGCAGGACCGTAACCTGCGGCCCTGGCAGTTGACCGTGTTCATCCTGTTTGCGTTCTACGCAGGCCCCTGTTCCGCGCAGGTAGTCGTGCTGGCGCATCCGGACAGCGGCAATTTCGTCGTGGTCCAGAATCGTCCCGCTGCCGGCTAGGAAGCCACGCGACAGGCAAACACCAAAGGCCACAATGGCGGTTGGACCTTGCTCTTGAGCAGCACGCTACCGGGTCATGGTGCGATGTTCTGCTTCCGCCCAAAGGGCAAACAGATGCGTTGTTTCATTGCCGAGGGCAAGGCAACTGCGACCGACGCAATCATTGATGCGCGGGCGCAAGCCAGTGCTGCAGCACGCGGCACTGGCGCTTTCACCGCCATCTGCGGCATCTGGAACAATCGCAATACCTACGCGTTGTCACCACAGGCGATAACACGAACCATCGACATTACTCCCAGGGCAGACCGGGGTGATGATCACCCCAGGAAGGAAAGCGAGCACGGCCTGATTGAAACCATCAAGCATCAGATTCGCGAGCAGCTGAAATGCGTACCGGAGCAACAGCCATGCCCACCGCCACCGAAGCCAACAGCCATTGGCGTACGCGGCTAACCGGCGATGCTCGACTGTAGTGCCGAGCCATGCTCGGCAGGCGGCCTTGCAAGCAAGATCAGGGTTGCAGGCGCGGCGTAAGCCGCGAAGCCGGCAGCGTTGAAGTTGCCGACATGCGCGCTACCTGATTGAGCAGTGGCTT
>NZ_JASCOR010000064.1 GCF_029959445.1 Stenotrophomonas sp. PS02298
GAAATGCTCGGCAGAGGCTTCACCGGTAGAGCCACTGCCGAGCATGGCTCGGCACTACGCTCCCTCCCTTGTCCAAGCCAAGGGGGAGGGCTGGGGAGGGGTAGCTTTGGCCATTGCCTGGTAAAGCCTTGCCGAGCATGGCTCGGCACTACCGGTGAACCAGCCTCCCGAGCGCCCAAAAAAGAAGCCCGGTCGGGGGAGGGCCGGGCTTCCAGCGGCGCGTGGGAGAGAGGTCACGCGCCATACAACACCACTACTTGTCGCTTGTTGCTGTGTCGCTTACCAGGTGAAGCGCGGGCCGACGAACCATTCCTTGTCGCCAGCCTTGGCCAGCTTCACTTCGCCGGTAAGGCCCCAGTTCGCGTTGAACTTGCCGGTGGCGCCGACGCGGCCGTAGAACTCGCCGTCCGGGTTGTAGCCGTTCTTCTTGCTGTAGTCCTCGTAGCCAGCCAGGGCATAGCCTTCGAAGTTCGGGGTGAAGGCGGTACGCACGCCGACTTCAGCGCTGTAACCGTTGAACTTCGGGCCGTACTCCAGATCCAGCTTCTGGTAGGCCGCACGGGCCAGCAGGTCGGTATTCGGGGCAACGGTGTAGTTGTAACCAACACCCAGGCGCCACTGGTCGACGTCAGCCTTGAACTTGTCGGTTTCCTGCGCGTTGTACTCACCGAACACATGGAAGTTCGGATGTACCGCAACCGAGCCCTTCACCGCCCAACCATCGGCGTCGCCGCCCTTGGTATCGGTGTTCGCATAGCCGCCTTCCACATAGTTGTAGGAAAGGCCATCGGCAGCCGAAGCGGCGAACGGCAGGGCGGCCAACAGGCCCAGAGCGATCAAAGAAGTCTTCATTTCGGCATTACCTCGTTATTGGTCTTGATCGTTACGGCCTGAATCTGTGGCCGTTCGATAGTTGTGAATTATCCGTTAGCCGACGGAATCCACCCTGAATATCAAACTGACCAGTACATAAATTAAGGTGAAGAAAAGGGAACTTCCCTCGTCCCGGTTCGACCGGCAAGCAAAGCCGTTGCCTCGGTTGTAGCCTTGGTCGTCGATTCAAAGGTCGAGGCGGCAACACCCATGGTGTCGGGCCGCTGACAATCCCCGGGGCATCATGTGGGCGCTTCCGACGCCGAGCGCTGCGTGGTCTGCAGAGAAGAAGGCCCAAATGGCGCTCGTCTTTCTCCACAAGGGACCAGGAAGATCTACCTGCGGCAGGGCAGGTCCGTCGAGCACCTGTTCTGAGGGCCACCAGGAAAGTAGTGCGTGGTCGATGCCCACGCGTTGCCTTGATCCAATTGGAGCAGGGTTGCCAATAGGGGGGGCGCCGCACGGTAGCGCTTCTGCAAAGGCATTCGTCTTGAGCCAAGCATGAGCAGTCGCGCCAATTCGAAGCAGCGCATCGCCATCGCCTGGAACGTGTCGACTAGATCCCGGCGGCTTCTGGACTCGCCTCCAGCGGTATCCGCACCTCCACACATGTCCCACTTTCAGGTGCCTCTTCCAGCACCAGCACGCCTCGCATCATTCGCGTGCGCTCCTCCATCGTGATCATCCCCAGCCCGAGCCGACGCGAGTGCCGCTCCCGCCGTGGCAGCCCCACTCCGTCATCGCAGATGCGCAACACAGCCAGATGTGCATCGGTACTGAGGGAGATCGTCGCCGACTCGGCCTGGGCGTGACGGACCACGTTGTGCAGGGCTTCCTGTGTGATGCGGAACAGATTGATCTTCTGCTCGGGGGTCAGGCTGTCTTCGGTCTCGGTACAGCCGATAAACGTCACCCGTGGCGGCCCGGAATGGGACTGGCACAGGCTCTCCAACGCAGAGGAGAGGGTGCTGAAGTGCAGGATGCTGGGGTGCAGGTCATGCGAAATCTGCCGCACACGTTCGGAAACCTCGCCCAGCTTCCACTGAAGAACGGAGAGGTTGCCTTGGTAAAGTCCGGGCAACTGCCGCCTGACATTGCTCAGTTGGATGGATACCGCTGCGATCGACTGATTGATGTCATCGTGCAGATCGCGGGCAATGCGCGCGCGCTCGTCTTCCTGCACCTTGATCAGGCGCTCGGCCATTACTGCGATGCGAGCGTCTGCTTGCTCCAGCGTAGTGCGCAGATGACGCCATTGCTCAGATATGACGACCATCATCAGCAGGCTCAACACCGCGACCAGTGCACCAATCTGGATGACGGTCACGGTGATGCTTTCTTCCCCGGGTGTGGCGTGCCCGCCCTTGGCGAAACCAAGCTGCAGGCAGCCCAGGGTTAGCATCAGTAGCGACAGGAATGCCGCATCGGCACCCCATAGAAACTGCACAAGCAACAACATGAAAAGCAGGCCGATCGCCAGCAGCGTGTGCACGGTGGCGCCGCTGGAGCTCAGATTGACCCACGCTATTGCAGCCAAGGCGATGAAGATTGCCGGCAGCGCAATCTGGCGTGGCGACAACCGCGGGCCACCGGCCGTAATGCGATACCTGAGGCTGACGCAGATGGGGACAAACAGCAGGAAGCCGAGCGCTTGCGCCAGGAAGTTGGAATGCCAGTAGGTTTGCCAAGGTGGAAGGCCGAGAGCGTTGCCCGCCAGCCAGTACAAGGTTGCGATCAAGGCCGGCAACAGCAGGCCGCAGCACACCACGAAGCGCAGTACCCATGCCGAGCGCTGCAGTGGGTTGGGCCCGCGCGGCGGCAGGGCCAAGTAGTGGCCGAAGGGAATAAGCAGCAGACAGTAAGTGATGTGCAACGGCAGATGAGCAAGAAACGCTACATCCATCCCGACTTGTGCCGAAATGCCGCCGGCCAAGACCGCGATGGCCCAGACGATGGCGCGCTTGCCATGGGTGGACAGTAGTACACACAGGAACATGGCGCCCAGCAAGTTCAGCCCCTGAGGGCTGGAAGATGCATTCCACAGGTCCATGGTGACCAGCTGCCCCATGGCGGCGGACACTGCTATGACTGCAGCCGGCACCAGGACGGCAGACTTGGGATCTGTCTGGGGCAAGGGGCCAGCGTCCAAGCGTGCGTGAGCGGGGGCTGGCGCACGCGCTGGATCAGTAAACTCGCTCATGGAGTTCGGTTGTGTTGGACCGCGGATGAAGTTAACACGCAATCCAAGCGGTGCTATCCACTTTCCGACACCTGACGGAGTGGCAGATGGAGACCAGTGCCTCATTTTCGGCCTCAGCGCCTTCGCGATGCGCGATGCGCGATGCGCGATGTTGATTCAGAGATATGGCAGGAGCGTGGCCATCACAGGAGTGCGGGCCAGCAGCCTGCGATACGACGGACGACGGAGGGTCCGTAAGATGGGTAGCAAACCCAAACCTGTGGCGGTTCACTCTGGATCGCGGCATGTAATCACTGGCGGTGCACGCCCGGGAAAATGTGAAGTCCATGTGATGACCATCGCGATGATCGCTCGTCGTGATCAGCGTCGGTGGCGAAGTCGCCATGTGGTCGAGTGTGGCCGATTGATGCAGCTTGCCGAGTAATAAGCGATGGATGTCTCCTTTTCCGCCAACTGGCAGGTGCTGCGTGTCGGCCGTGGCATGGCACGACGATGTTTGGATGCCGGACCTCGCCTGCGCAGCTTGGGCTGACAGCTTCTGGCACCTCAAGCCCGCCGGTACCTGCAACAGCATGCGCGCCCTGTCCGTTGTTGACAGCGCGTTGCGCTGGGGCGCTACGCTGCAGCAGTTCCCGTTCGCCAGTGCGGCATCGCAGCTGATCGTGGCATTCGTGGACGTGGTGGTGGCCTGCGTCACCGATGTCTCCGACGTGAACCTGCAGCTCCAGCATCGTTCGAGCGCGTCAGCCAAGGCTGAGTGGATCATCGAAGGTGTGGCGTTTCGGGGCGAGCAGGAAGCTGGATTCTTGGTGCACCGAGCTGGACTGTAGTCACGGTAACTTGAGCTGCTGATCAAGCTGATGCATGGCATGGGCACGTGCCGTTGGAGCAAGCTTTCCCGCTGACGTGCCTCGCACCGGGGCGCCGGGATCGCGATGGAGCCCGGTTCTGCCTGCAACGCTTCTCTGCCGATTGCCGGCATCTGTTTGAAGAACTGCCTTTTTAGCTGCTGGTGGCTATTTGCAGCTGTGTAGATTTTTGCAATAAGCAGCGCCTACACTCGGTACTGGGGATTTTACGCCGGCAGAATTCGCGCCAACCTGTCATTGACCAACGGACGTCCAGTTTTTTGAAGGAAGTCCCTGCTCCATGCGGAGTCACGATGTCCAGCCCACAAGTGCAAAAGCGAATACTTGTTGCAGACGACCACGTGCTCGTCGCCGAAGGAGTGGAGAGCTTGTTGCGCACGGCCGGCTACCCGGTGGTGCGAGTCGATACCGCTGAGCGGCTGCTGCGGCAGGTGCAGTCCGATGGCTTTACGCTGGTCATCTCGGATATCAGCATGCAGCAATCGAACGGCCTGGATGCCATGCGTCAGTTGTACGCAACCGGCCGGCAGGTGCCTTTCATCTTCCTCACCATGCATGCCGACCCATGGCTGGCCAGGGACGCGTTGCGGGCCGGCGCGATGGGCTACGTGCTGAAGTCCGCGGCGGGCGAAGAACTGCTGCGTGCGGTGGAGGAGGTCATCGCCGGTCGTCACTATGTGAGCCGCCACGCTGGCGGCACCGGTCATCGCCGGCGGCTCGTGCCGCATGCCATCACTCACCGACAAGCAGCGGCAGATCCTGAGCCAGGTGGCATTGGGTCTGCGCTCGAAGCAGATCGCATACTCACTTGGAATCTCTGTACGCACGGTGGAATCGCACAAATATGCGTTGATGCAGGCGTTCGGCGTGCACGGAACCATCGAGCTGGTGCGCCGTGCACACGAGCTTGGCCTGGTAGAAAGCGCCACGCGCCACTTGTAGCGATTTCGGGCGAAGCAGCCGCCGCATGATCGGTAGAAGTACTGAGGCGTGGCGAAAGCGAATGGGTCATCATGCGCCCACTGACCTTGCCAGCTGGTGGAGCGTTTTCCATGTCTTCCTCCCATCTGATCAAGATGACGCGCGCCCAACTCACCGCGATGGTTGTCGGCGGGATGATTGGTGCGGGCATCTTCTCCCTCCCACGTACATTTGCAGGTGCAACCGGCCCACTGGGTGCGTTGGTGGCTTGGCTGATCGCTGGTCTGGGCATGTATACGCTGGCGCGCGTCTTCCAGCTGCTGGCCGAACGCAAGCCAAACCTGGATGCCGGTGTGTTCGCTTATGCCAAGGAAGGGTTTGGTGACTATCCGGGCTTCCTCTCTGCATTTGGTTACTGGATCGGCAGCTGCATCGGCAATGTTTCCTACTGGGTGCTGATCAAGTCCACGCTCGGCGCGTTTTTTCCAGTATTCGGCAATGGCAACACCGTGGTGGCGATCCTGGTCGCGTCGATCGGTATCTGGCTGTTCCACTTCATGATCCTGCGCGGCGTGCAGCAGGCAGCGGCCATCAACAAGATCGTGACCATCGCCAAGGTCGTTCCGATCCTTGTGTTCCTGGCGATCATGGTCTTCGCGTTCCGTACGGATATGTTTACCCTCAATTTCTACGGTGGGGACCTGGAAGGCGGCATCTTTTCCCAGGTACGCGCCACCATGCTGGTGACCGTATTCGTGTTCCTCGGCATCGAGGGTGCCAGCGTCTATTCGCGTTATGCCAAGGATCGACGTGACGTTGGTTCGGCGACCGTCACCGGCTTCCTGGTGGTTACCACGCTGATGGTGCTGGTGACATTGCTGCCGTATGCGGTGGTGCCCCGCGCAGATATCGCCGCGATGCGCCAGCCCTCGATGGCCGCGCTGTTGGAAGCGGTGGTTGGACAGTGGGGCGCGATCTTCGTCAGCGTCGGCCTGCTGGTTTCTGTACTGGGCGCCTACCTGACCTGGTCGCTGATCTGCGCCGAGGTGCTGTCGGCCGCGGCGCGCACCCGCGACATGCCCAAGGTGTTCGCCCGGGAGAACGGCAATGGTGTGCCCTCGGCCGCTCTGTGGGCCACCAACATCATCGTCCAGCTGATTGTGATCAGCACCTATTGGTCGCGCGATGCCTTCAGCCTCATGCTGAACCTGACCAGCGCGATGTCCCTGATTCCCTTCTTCCTGGTGGCCGCCTATGGCCTGCAACTGACTCGGAAGGGTGAGGCCTACGATGTCTGGCCACAGGACAGGGGCAGGGATCTATTCCTGTGCGTGGCTGCCACCATCTACACGATTTTCCTGCTATGGGCTGGTGGCATCGAGTACATCGTGCTCTCGGCCGTGCTCTACGCCCCGGGCAGCCTGCTGTATCTGTGGGCGCGCCACGAGCAGGGGCGGAAGTTCATCGCAAGGCCTTCCGACGCCGTGATTCTGGCGCTGGCCATCATCGCAGCCTTGGTCGGCGTGTACTGGATCGCCACGGGGTATATCGAGATATGACGTGACGGGTAGGGGAGCGCGCGATCCTCCCATTGGAGGTCCGGCGGCTGCCCCGCCTTGAGTCAACCGTTCCGGTAGTCGGCTCGGGCATGTTTGACCTGCCTGCGGCTTTTTTGCATCACTGCTGCTGTCGGGCTTTCATCTGTTCATCCTGCGCGGCATCAAGAGAGCAGCGATGCGTGCAGCCCTGCATCAAGGCCGACGATACTTGAGTGCCTGCACGAAGCTGGTGTTATCGAGCTAGGTATTTCTACTGTTTTTTACCTAAAACAAGCCTTCATTCGTGTAGAGGCGACTAGGATGCAACCACCCCTTATCGTTGATGCGGAGTCTTCCATGTCCAGCGCACCGGTGTATGGCGTCCACTCTGAAGTTGGCATTCTCAGGAAGGTGATGGTGTGTTCTCCGGGCCTGGCACATATGCGGCTGACGCCACGCAACAAGGACAGCCTGCTGTTCGATGATGTGATCTGGGTGGACAACGCCAAGCGTGACCATTTCGATTTCATGTCGAAGATGCGCGACCGCGGTGTAGACGTAGTGGAAATGCACAACCTGTTGGCCGAGACCCTGGAGATCGATGACGCCCGCAATTGGATACTCGACCACCAGGTCAACGCCAACGAGGTGGGCTTGGAGTTCATGGCCGAGGTGCGCGCCTACCTGCAGGAGTTGCCGGCGCGCAGGCTGGCTGAAACGCTGATCGGCGGGTTGAGCGTGCTGGACCTGCCCGAGGACTTTGCGGGCCCAACCCTGCAGACGATGCGCGCGCTGCCCGAGTTGGTGGGCTATCTGCTGCCGCCGCTGCCCAACACCCTGTACACCCGCGATACCACATGCTGGATCTACCAGGGCGTGACCCTGAATCCGCTGTACTGGCCCGCACGTCGCGAAGAAACCATCTTGACGACGGCGATCTACAAGTTCCACCCAGATTTCGCCAAGGCGGATTTTCCCATCTGGTTCGGCGACCCTACCGTTGACCATGGCAATGCGACCCTGGAAGGGGGAGACGTACTCATCGCCGGTAATGGCATTGTGCTGGTCGGAATGAGCGAGCGTACCTCGCGCACGGCCATCACCCAACTGGCCCGGTCGCTGTTCCGCAGCGGCGCAGCCAAACGCATCATCGTGGCGGTGATGCCCAAGCTGCGCTCGGCCATGCACCTGGATACGGTATTCACCTTCGCCGACCGTGACGTGGTGACGGTGTTCCCCAGCATCGTCGATCAGATCCACCCGGTGTCGCTGTATCCCAGCGACAAGGAACCCGGCTTCGAGGTGGTGTTCGAGAAGCGCCACTTCAATGACGTTGTGGCTGAGGCGCTCGGCTTCCAGAAGCTGCGCATCGTTGAGTCTGGTGGTGACCGCTACGCAGCTGAGCGGTCACAGTGGGACAGCGGCAACAACCTGGTGGCGATCTCGCCTGGCGTGGTGGTGGCCTATGATCGCAGTACCGCCACGAATACAGGCCTGCGCAAGGAAGGCATCGAGGTGATCAGTATCGTCGGCGCGGAGCTTGGCCGTGGCCGTGGTGGCGGGCATTGCATGACCTGTCCGTTGATTCGCGATCCGGTGTAGTCCTGGGCCGGCCAGGGCGCTCCGCGACTGGCCCCTGTGCGCGGGGCGATATGGAGGTCACGGTGATGCATAGCCTGCGATGTGTGGTTTCGCCGATGCTGGCTGCGCCATTGCCGGTTGCGTGCGATCGCAGCACGGAGTTGCGGCCCGACATCCGCATGGCCGAGCAGCCACTGCGCGCTGCCGATGCCGATATCGGTGCCAGGCACGCGCTTCGGTTCCGTGCATCGCCCAGGCCGCGGCGCAGGCCACGCTGGTGGTGTGTGCGCAAGATCGCCATGGCGTCGGACCCAGGCCGTGCCTCGACGTGGCCGATCTCGAGCGCAGCCACTTCATTGTCGAACAGCGCCCGCTGCAACTGGGTGCTGATGCGCTGCAGGATGCCGTGAACCTGTATGTCGCCTTGGGGAGGCAGGCTCGAAAACGTTCCACGCAGACTGATTGTCCTTCTTCCACCTGAGGCATGCTGCCATGCACACGCTTGTTCGCGTCATCTGCTTTGCATCCTCGCTGGCACCCGCCTGTGCGCTGGCGCAGAGCCGCGATGCCGACCAGGATGCCGAGCTGAAACAACTGCGCGAGACGGTTGAGGTTCTGACCGCTCGCATCCATGCACTGGAAGCCAAGCAGGCACCAACGCCAACGGCGGAGGCATCGCCTGCGCTGACGATGCCGCCGGCGCTGAAGCTGGCCATTTCGCCCTTGCCGGCCCGTGAGTCGTTCGACGAGGACGATCAAGCCACGGCCCGCGCCGACAATGATGTGCCGACGGGATCAGACCTCGAAGGATTCTTCCCGATCCCCGGTACCGCTACGTGGATCCGGTTGGACGGCTACGCCAAGCTGGATGCGATGTGGGACAGTGGCGATGCCGGGGACGACGATCAGTTCATTGCCTCGGACATCCCGATTGATGGCGGTCGTGGCAAAAGCCGCTTCAACATGCACGCGCGACAGACCCGCTTTACCTTGGAAGCGCGCCGCGACACCGACCGAGGTCAGTTGCGCATGCTGCTGCAGAACGACTTCTTCGGCTCCGGTGGTAGCTACGGATACCGCCTGCGCCACGCCTGGGGCCAACTTGGGAATACGTATGTTGGCTTCGGGTGGTCGGCATTCATGGATCTGGATTCGGGCCCGGACCTGATCGACTTCGCTGGCCCGGGTGCATCGCCGTCTGCTCGAGTGGCCAGCATCCGCCAGTACTTCCCGCTGGGGAAGGGTAACCAGCTCCTGCTGGCCGCCGAGCATCATTCCCCCGAGTTGCAGCTGCCCGGGGCTACCCAGCAGCCCCGCAACGCCGCGCCCAGCCTTGTCGCTGCCGCACGCCACGAGGCCGACTGGGGCCATCTGCAACTGTCAGGTGTGATGCGCTACCTGGCCTACGACTCCGCCCGCGGCAGTGTCGAAGGGAGTGGTGGTGCCTACGCCGGCGGCCTGGCGCTGAGCGGATCATGGAATGCCGACAGCGGCGACTACTTCGTGTTCGGCGTCGTCGGCGGGCAGGGCATCGCCTCCTATCTCGGTGATCTGGGCGGTTTGAACCTGGACGGCGTGGTGGATGCGCGCGGTGACCTGCAGACGCTGCAGCAATATGGTGGCTGGGGGGGCTACAACCATCAATGGTCCGGCCGCTGGCGCTCAACCCTGACCTATAGCCAGTTGCGTCTGGAGCGCGACAACCTGCTTGCCGCGAGCATCTTCCGCCGTAGTGACTATGCGGCGGTGAACCTGATCTGGCAGCCAGCGCCGAGTTGGAGCTGGGGCGCGGAGCTGCTGTATGGAAAGCTGGAGCAACAGGATGGCACCAGCGCCGATGTGTTCCGCGTGCAGACCGCACTGAAATACGACTTCATACGGTGATCGACGATGCATCCAGTTCTTCGCCCCGCTCTCCTGCGCCTCGCCCTGCTGGCCACAGCAACATGTGCCTCGCCCTTGGCGATCGCCCAGAACGCCACCCTGGGCTCGCTGCTGGATGAGCCACAAAGCGCGGGATTGGGTGGCCTGGTGCGGGTCGAGGCCTCGCCTTACAAGGGCGCCGATCAGCGCGTGGACCTGCTGCCGTTGTATCTGTACGAAGGGGATCGTTTCTTCCTGCGTTCCAACAGCGCGGGTATCAAACTGACCCAGCGCGAGGACCGGGGGCTGGAGTTGTTCGTGGAGCGCAGGCTGGAGGGCTATCCGGAGGACGAGACGCCGCCGATCCTGGATGGCATGCGCCCGCGGAACAGTGAGGCCGATCTTGGCGTGCGTCTGTATTGGAAGCACGACGCACATTCGCTGGACCTGACGGTACGGCAGGATATCTCCAACACCTCCAAGGGCAGCGAAGTCCGCTCTGCCTATGGCTACATCTGGCGCGGTGAGGGTTGGGCGCTGCAGCCGGTGCTGAGCCTGCAATGGCGCAGCGCCAAACTCAATGACTACTACTTCGGCGTGGAGCAGGACGAGGCGGACATCCCGAGGCCTGCCTATGCGGCCGGTTCCGGGTTGGACGTCACCGCCGGGTTATACGGTCGCAGGCGCGTGCTGCAGAACTGGAGCGTGCTCGGTGGTGCTTACCTGACCAGGCATTCCAGCGCTATCCGCAACAGCCCATTGGCCAAGGACGATGTGCAATGGGGCACCATGCTTGGCGCGTCCTACGATTTCGGCAATGGTGATGTCGCCTGGCACAAGCCGCAGACTCCGACCTGGGTGAAGGTATTCTACGGCCGCGATTCGGCGGACGGCTGCCACATGATCAAGATCATGACCTTCAGTTGCACCCGCCTCAACTCCGACGATCCTACCGACATCTGGGGCGTGCACATCGGCCGCCCCTTCGTCTCTCGCCTCAATGGCTGGCCGATGGACCTGGTCGGCTATGTCGGCCTCCTGCGCCATGAGGAGCGCGGCATCCAGCCCGATGCCTGGCAGATCGATGCCTACATGAAGGCCTTCTACTACGGCTTCCCGTGGTCGCATCGCGTCGATACCCGCATCGGCTTCGGCTTCGGCCTGTCGTACGCCGAGCGCGTGCCACATACCGAAGTGGAGTCACAGGCGCGTCGCGAACGCAACACCTCAAAGCTGCTGAACTACCTGGACCCCAGCATCGATGTCAGTGTAGGCGACATCATCGGCAACCCGCGATTGCACGACCTCTACCTCGGCGTGGGGATCTCGCACCGCTCTGGCATCTTTGGTTCGGCGCGCATGCTCGGTACCGTCGACGGTGGTTCGAACTACATCTACGTCTACCTGGAAGGCGCTTTATGACCGTCAGATGTGCCGACCATGCGGATGTGACCACGGCGCTGTAGCAAGGCAATGCCGACGTTGGCCGATCACATCGCCAGAAGCGCCAGCCAAGCTCCAACACGACACGATGCAGATGCACGTCTGGCCCACGCCACGCCGACCACCGGTATGAAGGCGGCTACCGGTACAAACAGGCCTGATACCGATGGCGTCCATCGTTTGCCGCCGCCATCGAGGCGCAGTGCCAGCCCGATGAGTGGGAGCACCTGCACTGCCAGAACTTCGACCAGGGTCGATGCGAAAGCTTGAAGCTCGCCAAGCCGTTCAAGATGCAATGCGTGAACCTGCAGCGATGTACGGAGCGCGTGAATGGGGTGTCGTCCGTGCTGTTCTGCGAACCTGGCTGTTACGCGCTGGCGGCTCGCACTGATTCGCGTACACCCTTCAAGGGAAATGGTCATGCCAACAGCGCCGATGCTTCGCCGAGGAGTTTCATCAGCGATGAAGGAAATGGCGATTTTCGGCGGTTATCGCTGATCTGGTTTCTCAGTTGAAATGCGGATGCTCATGGTGGTAATCAAACCCCTGATTCGGGATTAATCCCATTCTTCTGCCCAGGAGCGATGCCGATAATCCTGTCACCGATGTTGTGTTGGATCCGCCGGGCCAAAGCCTTCAATGCAAGCAGGCGCACGTATGGTGGCGTTTGAAAACACGGAACCACTACGTCACGGGGCTGTTCCCTTGGCATGGATCGATGCAGCAGGAACGCGAACCTTGAGCTGGAGGCTGAGGCTTTGCGTGATACATGGATCGCCAGATGGTCTTGGCCTGTAGGCAACATCAAGCGGGAATTGAATACAGCAAGTTGGAACGTCTCCACTCCCTTGATTGGGACGTTCCTGCGAAAGGCCAGGCTCGGCGATTGACGCTGTCTTGCCCAGCCTCTCGCGATGAGACAGACCCTTGTCGGCAACGACCCCAGCAGTGGTGCTGGAGGCCGCATCACCGTGCGCGCGAGGCAGTGCATGACCAATCCGCTGCTTTCTGACGCCAGACGCACAGTCGCTTCAAGGCGGTTGCATGGTTGATTCAAGTAAATGGAGGCAACAAATGGACGCAGTGAGTTATGGCGGGATGCGGCAGACGGCAAGCGTCGACCATTCCGATGTGTATGCGGTTGGCAGCGTACCTGTGATCGAGGCGATCATCGATGATCAGGGCAGCAGTACGGGAAATATCGGAAATGGTGGCTATACCGATGATGGCCGTCCGGAGATTACAGGCAAGGGCAACCCCGGTGATCTTGTCCATATCTACGATGGTTACGAACTGCTGGGACGTGTCCGGATTGCGGCAGATGGTATCTGGGCGTTCACGCCGTCTTTCCCGCTGTCTGACGGCAGGCACAGCATCAGCATCCTGCACGAGTACGAGGATGGTGACGTCAGCGATCTGTCCGCACCGTATGTGATCTTCGTTGACAAGGTTGCTCCCGAGGCACCGTCCATCAGTGAGGTGTTGGACGATGTCGGCCCGCACACCGGCGCGATTGGCAATGGCGGTGGAACGGATGACACCCTGCCTACGTTGTCGGGCAAAGGCGAGGCTGGCTCTACCGTCACCATCATCGACAACGGTCAGGTGATTGGCGAGGTGCGGGTCGCCGATGACGGCAGCTGGGTGTTCACGCCCGATGTCGAGCTTGCCGATGGTCAGCATGAGTTCGAAGTCGTAACGACCGATCAGGCTGGCAATGCGTCCGACCATTCGGAGAAACACATCATCGTGGTCAAGGCAGCTGTGCCCACGCAGATCGCCACCGTCACCGCGATGGGCAAGGATTCGGGCGCGAGCAGCAGTGACTGGCTCACCAACGACGGTACTGCAGGACGCCTGATGCAGGGTTCACTCAGCGCGCAGCTCGCTGCCGATGAACGTCTGTGGGTTTCCACCGACGACGGCGTCAGCTGGAGCGTGGCTTCGGTGAATGGCCTCAGCTGGGTCGTACAGGACAACAACAGCCACGATGGCAATTGGTCGATCCAGACCAAGGTTGTGAATGACGCGGGGCGCAGCGGTGAAGTGGAATCGCGAGATGTGTTCCTCGATACCCTGGCGCCGGATGCACCCACAAAGCTCAGCGTCGACGGTTTCTACTTGACCGTGGCCTTCAAGCCGGCCGGCGTGTCCGCTGGCGATATCGTCAGTGTGGTACTGGATGGACAGCGCTTCGAACACGCACTTACCGTCAAGGAGGTGGCTGCGGGAAGCGTGCGGATCGCGCCCGGCTTCTCCGTCGCCAGTGGCGATGTCATGGCCGCCATCATCGACAGGGCGGGTAACAGCTCAAAGTACCGTGACATGGGCGACAACAAACTCATCGACTTCAACAGTGCCGGCTATGTGAACCTCAACAAGGGGCAAAGCACGATCTATAACGGTCTGCGGATCACTTCCGAGGTTGATCATGATGTCTCGGAGATACCTGACGCGATCACTGGACTGACCAGTTATGATCCGGCGGTCTTTACCGGTATGAAGATCGGTGTCACCGGGCGCACCCGTATCGACTTCACCGAAGGTCCGGTCTCCGAGCTCCGGTTCCTGGTGACCAACCTGCAGGCTGGCCACTTTGATCCCTCGGTGGTCAAGTTCTATACGGCCAGTGGTGCGTTGGTCGGACAGTTGTCGCTATCCGCGTACTGGCCGGATTCCTTGACTGCTTCGTTCAAGGCACCAGCCGGGCAGGACTTTTCGTATATGGTCGTCAGCACCGGCTACAAGGTGCCCGGCTACACGGGTATAGGCTCTTGGGACTGGATCGGCCTGGATGATTTCCAGATACGCAGCGGCGCCAGTGAGCTCAATGTGCTCACCAACCAGTCGATCGATGGCAAGCTTGGCGCCTATCATGGCGGTGACGAGGACAACGTGTTCTCGCTGGCCAATGTCGCCAACCTGATGGCGGCCAGCAGTGGCGGGGTTTCCGGTGGCGCAGGTGTGGACACGATCAAGCTCACTGGCGCCAATCAGCAATTGGATCTTGCGACGTTGAAGGACAGGATCGATTCGATCGAGATTCTCGATATCACCGGCACCGGGAACAACAGCTTGGGCTTGTCGTTGCAGGATGTGCTTGCCAATGGCCAGGTTGACTTGTTCCACCAAGGTGCGAAGCAGACTGTGCAGATGATGGTGAAGGGAAACGCTGGCGACGTGGTCATGCTGGATGATCTGCTCGGTGCCGGTGGCCCGGACCTCGGCGACTGGGCTTCAACGGGCAAGCAGTACATCGGTGGTGCTTCTTACGTGATCTATCAGCACTCTGGTATGGATGCCGAGCTGTTGGTGCAGGATACGGTTCGGGTTGAACTGATCTGAGGCGTGCTGCGAGCTGTCGCCCTCGGCGAAGACGACCGGTAGGCTGTCATGAAACAGGAGAACGGCACCTTGCGGTGCCGTTTTCCGTGTATTCGATCAAGCGAAGGATTGTGCCCTTGCCAGCGCATCAACGCGCGGCAGCCACCATCAAAGCCGAACTGTCCACACTTTTCACGCCCTTGATGGCCTTGGCAGCGGCAATGGCACGATCCGCTTCGACCTTGCTGGCGACGGTGCCACTCAATGCGACCACGCCGTTGACGGTCTCCACCTTGATCTCCATGCCGGACACATCCTTGGTGGTCAGCAACTCGGCCTTCACCTTGGTGGTGATCCAGGTATCGGTGCCGGGCTGTTCGGACTCATGACCTTGGGCGGTTTGACCTGCGGCCTGCACGGTGAGGGCAGTGCCTGCGCAGCCAAGGGCGATCATGCCTGCGAACAGCAGTTGCTTCATCTTGCGGGTATCCATGTCGTGTCTCCGATCAGAGCAACGATGCTCCAACTGCAGCTTGCACCCCGGGCGATTAAGCGGATGCCTGTATCCGGTGATGAGCAGGTGCAGGAAACGCAAAGGTAGCGTAACGCGGGAGTCGTGCTGCACATCGCGGATCAGGCAATCATCAGATCCCAGGGCAGGTTGGAGTCACGGAACTTGAAACGGTAGCCATCGAAATCGATCTGCTTGGCGATGTTGCCGTGCTCATCGATCATCGTATGGAAGCAGACATCGCTCAGCCCCATGGTGGCGACGCGGCGGCCATCGCTGCTGCCCTTGGCGATATTCCTGGATTCGGTAGCTAGCAGGGTCACCAATCGACGTTGGCGACCAGGCCCTTCAAGGAAAAACGTGATCTTGTCCAATGGACTTCTCCGGTAGGTGATCCCCTGATCTGGCTGTACAGCTATAGCCGGGATCGTGAACAGGCAGCAATGCGTGAATACGCATAAACGGATAGTGCTGCGCATTACGCGAACTGCATTGTGGCGTTGCTGTGTGCTGCGTCGCCTTGTGCCACGCAGCGTTAACAATCACCAAGGCACGACCGACAGCGCGATGACGGCGGTGAGGACGGCGATGCCGATCAGTATGATGCTGCGCTGGCTGAGCCTCCTGCGCTTCATACATGCTCCATTGCATTGCAGGCAGTGATGCCGACTATTGCTATAGCACGGCCATCAGCAACGGCAGCGAAACAGGAGCCACCAGCTATCTGTGGGAGCGGCGTAAGCCGCGAAGCTCACGCTGCTTCCGTTGCAGCCGAATCCGGCATCACCAGATTGCTATGCGCGATCGTCGTTCGGGCCCTGCAACACGATCGTCGTCCTCAAGGCGTCTACGCCAACACCATCACTCAACAACCGGAAGCATGATGTAGCTGGGATGCTCGCTGCTGTTCCAGATACGCTGCGTGGCCTTTCGGTAGTCACCGGGCTGGGCGAAGAAGATGTTGTCCACGTAGCTTTGTGGATTGCGGTCGTAGAGCGGGAACAGGCTGGACTGTACCTGCACCATCAAACGGTGCCCGGGTTGCAGGGTCTGGTTCACGTTGGGCAGATCGAAGCTGTAGGTCTGCGGTACATCCGGCGTGATCGGCTTGGGCTGGCTGAAACTCTCACGGTAGCGGCCGCGGAAGATGGTCACCGCAAGCGGCAGCTGGTAACCGGCCATCTTCGGGTTGTCAGGATAGTGATCGGGATAGACGTCGATCAACTTCACTACCCAGTCGCTGTCGCTGCCGGACGTGGACGCACTGAGCTGCACCTGCGGAATGCCGGCCAGCGTCATCGGCTTGTCCAGCACCGGGCCGGTATAGGTGAGCACGTCGGTGCGACCATCGACGAAACGTTGATCGCGGACGAGCCACGTCGTCCAGACATCACGGTCGCCCATGTTGACCGGGCGCGGCACGAAGGGAACAGGCTTGGCCGGATCGGAAGTGTACTCGGCGTACTGCGCAAGGCTGGTGGCGCTGTTGAAGCCCAGCTGCGTGTCGGTGTTGAGATAGAGTCTGCGTGCGTTGACGGTGCAGCCTTGCCTGCAGCTGTGTGGCCAGTTGTTGTAGGTGTCCCAACGGTTGCTGCCGGCGTTGTACACCCACACCGGTGGCGTGTTGGCGACCGGCGCGCCGTCCTTGAGGTATTGATCGAAGAACGGCTTGAGCACATCACGTCGCCACTGCAGGGCGGTGTCGCCATTGAAGTCCAGTGCGCCCAGCGAACTGCCGTTGTAATTGGCGCCGCTGTGCCGCCACGGCCCGATCACCAGGAAGTTGCGCGTGTTGTCATGGTCCTTGGGTTCCAGTGCGGCCCAGGCGGTATGCGCACCATAGATGTCTTCCTGATCCCACAGGCCTTGTTCCCACATGGTGGGAACACTGATCCCAGGCAGCTTGGCCAATAACTTGTCCAGCGCCTGCTGCTGCCAGAAGGCGTCGTAGGCTGGGTGTTCGCTGACCTTGTGCCAGGCTGGTATCTGTTCCAGCCCCAGTGTCTTGGCGAAGGCGCCCACCGAGCCTGCCTGCAGGAAGCTGCTGTAGTCGTCGCCGGTCGGCATGGCGATTTTCGCGCCAGCGCCGCGTGCAGTCATCTACCCGCTGAAGTAGCCAAGGTTCACCTGACGGTAGGCGCCGTGCTGGAACCAGTCATCGCCCATCCAGCCGTCGACCATCGGGCTTTCCGGCGCAGCGACTTTCAGTGCGGGGTGCGGATCCAGCAAGGCCATCACCACCGTGAAGCCTTCGTAGGAAGAACCGAGCATGCCTACCTTGCCGTTGGACTCGGGTAGATGCTTCACCAACCAGTCGATGCTGTCCCAGGCATCGGTGCTGTGATCGATCTTGCTTGGGTTGAGTGGACCGCGTGGTGGTCGCGTCATCACGTAGTCGCCTTCCGATCCGTACTTGCCGCGTACATCCTGGAAAACGCGGATATAACCGTCCTCGGCGAACACCGTGTCGCCCTGGGCGACGGCATCGACCAAACGTGTCGCGCCCGGTGTGCGATCAACCCGGCCGGCTGCGTTGTACGGCGTGCGCGTGAACAGGATCGGCGCGTTGTGCGCACCCTTGGGAATCATGATGACGGTGTACAGCTTGACCCCGTCGCGCATCGGGATCATCACCTCGCGCTTGTCGAAGTCACGGGCGGGCTGCGGAGCGATGAAATTCTTGCCGGTGATGTCCGGCGTCATCGGTGAGACCTGGGCGGTGGCCGGCATCGTCATGCCCACGCAGATGATGGTGGCGATGGCTGCTGCCAGCGTCAGGGTCCGCATTGCGCCTACCTCAAGTGCCTGGGTAAACGCTGACGCTATGCCTGTGTAGTGCGGGTTACACATGGCAAAGGTCATGGAGTCGTTGAAGTGACAGAGGAAGCGAGGCAAAAGCGACCCCTCCCAAACCCTCCCCTGCGCTACGCGCAATGGAGGGGGCATAAGCGGCGCTGCGTTGGTCTGACAGTGCGCGGCAAACAGCTGCCTCCCTTGCGCGTAGCGCAGGGAAGGGGGTACAAGCGGTGCTGCGTTGGTCTGACAGGGCGCGGCAAACAGCTCCCTCCCTTGCGCGTAGCGCAGGGGAGGGTTTGGGAGGGGTGCTTTTGAGCTTTTTGCTTTTGATCTTGCCAGCAGCCAGAAACAGCTCAGGGCCCATCACCCAGCAAGCAACTCCACATGTTCCCCGGCAGGCCCACGCAGGCTGCGTCGCTCACCAACGTCCTGAACCATCCAACCAGCCTCCGCCAGCACAGCAGCATCCACCGCCGGCAAGCGCAGCCCCAGGCTGTACTGACCCGCATGCCGCAGCGTGGGTGAAGCAGGCAGATCCACTTGGTCAATCTCAACCATGCACTGCCCGGGCATCGGTACCACCGCTACCGGGTAGCGTCCGTCCAAGGCCTTGCCGTAGGCACGATTGAGCACGGTGATCCTGGTATCGAAGGCCCAGCCTTTGGCGCCCAGCAACGCAGACCAGGCACGTTGCGAGGCATCACGATCCGGCGTGGTCATCACCCCGATGAAGGTGCTTGCAACCGTCGCGTCCGTCATCGGCAGGTCGAACGGCGGTACCGGCGCCTTGATCTGGGTGAGGTAGAGCAGTTCGCCGCACGGTCCAAGCACTTGCGCGGCGCGGATGGCATCGCTCAGCTCCAGGTTGGCGGCTGGACCCAGAACCTTGAATGGAGGCTGCAAGCCGGCGGCCAGCGAATCGATATCGCCAACCAGCACTTCCAGCGACAACCAGCCATGGCGGAACATGGGTTCGGCAACGATTGCCTGTGGGTCTTCAATCACCCGCAGCACCGGCTCGTCTGCGCTGTTGGCCAGCCAGGCCAGCGGCGCGCCGATCAGGTCCGTCAGATCAAGTGCGGCGGCATCCTCGGAGCTCAGTGTCCCGCGCTGCCGCACCTGCATAGCCAACTGCGTGACATAGGCATCGCAGACCTGCTGCAGGTCCGGCGCAATCAGGGTCGCATGGATGATGCCCCGTTTTAAATGCGGCGCGTTCATGTGCGCCGCTCCGCCGCCAGCTTGCGCTCCAGCCACGGCATCAGTCCGCCGCCGGCAACGATCGCCATCAACTCGGTGGGAATCTTCTCGCAGTCGAATTCGCGACCCGTGCTGTGATTGATGATGCGTCCCTCCACCGGCAGTACTTCCAATTCGTCGCCGCGCGATGCTTCAAGCGTCGCACAAACCAGCGCGGGAACGCCGAGATTCAGTGCGTTGCGATAGAAGATGCGTGCGAATGACCTGGCGATGATTGCGCCTACGCCGAGTTCAGCCAGTGCCTGTACCGCTTGTTCGCGCGAGGAACCAATACCGAAGGATTCACCACCGACCACGATGTCGCCGCGGCGTACTTCGCTGGCGAAGGCCGGGTCCACTGCTTCCAGGCAGTGGCTGGCGAGCACGCTCATTGGTTCGCGCATGTAAGGGCCGGGCGCCAGCACATCGGTATCGATGCGGTCGCCAAACACGAAGGCCTTGCCACGGACGTTCAAACGTTCTCTCCCAGCAATCCGCGTGGATCGCAGATTTCGCCCTTCACCGCAGCGGCAGCGACACTGTATGGCGAGCCCAGGTAGACCTGTGCCTCGGCCGAGCCCATGCGGCCCTTGAAGTTGCGCGCGGTGGTGGACATGCAGATTTCACCGCTGCTGAGCATGCCTGCGCCCATGCCGGCGCAGGCGCCGCAGCCGGACGGCAGCAGGATCGCGCCAGCTTCGGTCAGTGTCGCCAAGGTGCCCTCGGCTGCCGCCTGTGCCGTCATCGCCACCGAGGCTGGCGCGATCAGCAAACGTGTGCCCTTGGCGACCTTGTGGCCCTTCAGTACTTCGGCAGCCATGCGCAGGTCGGTCAGTTTGGCGCCGGTGCAGGCGCCAATGTATGCCTGGTCGATGTGCACTTTGCCATGCTCGCCGACCGGGCGGCTGTTGGCCGGGCTGTGCGGTGCGGCCACATGTGGCGCGATCTGCGCGGCGTCGTAACGATGATGGTGCAGGTAATTGGCGCCAACGTCGCTGCGCCACTGCGCCAGCTCACCGTGGAAGGGCTTGCCGGCCTGTTCCAGCGCAGCAAGGGTGGTTGCGTCCGGTTCGACGATGCCGGTTTCGGCGCCGAGTTCGGCGGCCATGTTGCACAGGGTCAGGCGCTCGTGCATCGGCATCGCCTGCACCGCGCTGCCACCGTATTCGAACACCTGGCCTTCGTTGCCCATGCCATGTTGGCCGCACAGCATCAGCATCACGTCCTTGGCGCTGACGCCGCGGCCGAGTACGCCGTCCAACTGCACGCGGGTGGTCTGCGGCACGCGCAACCAGACTTCGCCGGTGACCAGCGCGCCGGTGATGTCGGTGGCGCCCATGCCGACCATGAAGGCGCCAAAGGCGCCACCGCTTGGCGAATGTGAGTCACCGCCGACGCAGAACATGCCTGGCTTCACATGACCGTGTTCCTGCAGCACCACGTGGCAGATGCCGAGCATGTCGTAATGGGTAACGCCCTGCGCCTGCGCCCACTTGCGGGTCAGTGCGAGGATATCGGCGCTTTCCATGTCCACGGCGGGTACGAAGTGATCGGAGACCACCACCACCTTGTCCGGGTCCCACACCTTGGCGCCGAGCTTTTCCAGCCGTGAGGCGACCCGGCGCGGCCCGCCGGAGTCATGCATCATCAGCAGGTCGAGCCTGGCGGTGAGGATCTCGCCAGCGCGCACCGTTTCGCGCCCACAGGCACGGGCGAGGATCTTTTCTGCAAGGGTTGCAGCGGGGCCTGCACTCACGGTGGTACTCAAGCGCTCGCCTCCGGGTGATCGGTTTCGTAGTCCATGCGCATCTGGTAGCGCAGCTGGTCGGGGCGGTATTGGATTTCCAGCAGATCCTGCAGCTGCTGGTCGGCATTGAAGGAACGCCTGTCCAGCGTCATCACCGCCTGCCCGGTCGACATCTGCAGGTGCATCGCCGCCAATGCGTCGACGCGGGTGGCGGAAACGGTCTGCTGAACTTTCATCACCTCGATGCCACAGCGGCGGAACAACTCGATGCGCGAGCCATAGGCAAGGTTCTCGGCGTTGAACTCAGGGTGTTCGGTGCGGGTCCAGCTGGCGTAGTAGCCGAACGGTTGGCCGTGGCGGCTGCGCACGCGCACGCAGCGCACCAGCGTCTGTGCGGGTCCAGTGCCGAACAGGTCGCGGACCGGCTGCGGTGGCAGCACGCGTTCCCAGCCGAGCAGGCGGACCTGGGTATTGCCGGCCAGCGTATCCAGGCTGTGCAGCAGTTCGCCCAAGGGTGTCTTCAATGGCATCGGGATGGTCGAGCTGCGCGCGCCGCCGCCAACCACGCGGGTACCGCGGCCACGCTGGCGCACCAGCAGCCCGTCGCTGGCCAGCAACTGCAGCGCCTGGCGCACGGTGACGCGCGAGATGCGCAGGCGCCGGGCCAGTTCCTCTTCGCGAGGCAGTTGCTCGCCGTCGCCGATCTCGCCGCGCTCGATCAAACCGCGCAGGAAGCCCTGCAACTGGTGGTAGAGCGGCGCATGCACGTCGCGGCGGAGGATGCCTTCCAGGGATTGTGTTGTGAACGGGTCCATGGCGTGGGTCCGGCCGGCTGGCGATAATCTTAATGATATATCTATATAACTATATTTGGGGCCGACTGCAATCGGCTCGCGGGGCTATATCCGCCGCCCGGTCTGTGCCATTCTTTGTCCGGACATTAGTCCAGTGCCATGCGTTCCCCGTTCACCCTTTCGCAGCAGGTGTACCGATGAAACGTTTCTACCCGTGGCTGATCTGCATCGTGGCCATGCTGATGTTGGCGATCTCCAATGGCATGACCATGACCGGCATCACCGCCTTCGATCCGTCGCTGCTGGACGAGTTCGGCTGGAGCCGTGGCCAGCTCAAGTTCCGCGACATGTTCAACCTGTTGCTGGCGGCGCTGATGTCACCCTTTGTCGGCGCCTTGATCGACCGCGTCGGTGTACGCAGTCTGGCCCTGTTCGGCAGCCTGCTGCTGGCAGTGCTGTACGCCGCCTACTCACAGGTGCACTCCATCACCCACGTGTACCTGATCCATGTCGGCTTTGCCGCGGTAGTGGTCAGCAGTGGCCTGTGCGTGGCGGTGATCATGGTGTCGCAATGGTTCCAGACGCGGCGCGGTACGGCGCTGGGAATTGCGCTGGTGGGGAGCAGCCTGGGCGGAATGCTGGTGCCCAAGATCATCATCGGCTTGCTGCCGGAGCATGGTTGGCGCGGCAGCTTCCTGCTGATGGCGGTGATACCCGTGGCCCTGTTCGTGCTCTGCCTGGCGTTGGTCCGCTCGCCCGGTGGCAGCGGCCTGCGCCCCTGGGGAGATGGCCAGGCAAGCGACAACAGCACGCCGGGCCGTGCCAGCAGCTTGCCGGACCTGGGGTACCGGCAGGCACTGCGTACCCGCACGTTCTGGGCATTGGCCGTGGTGGCGGTGACCACGTTCTGGGGAATCATGTCGCTGTCCTCGCACCTGATCCTCAACATGAAGGACCTGGGCTTCAGCGGCGAGCAGGCGGGAGATGGCATGTTCCTGCTGTTCGGCCTGGGCATGGTCGGCAAGTTCCTGTTTGGCTTCCTCGCCGACATGACGACCTCGAAGAAAGTATTCGTCTGCAACGTTGCGCTGATGGCGCTGGGCTCGATGATCATCGCCCTGCAGCAGCGCGAGCTGCTGTGGAGTGGTCTGATCGTGATGGGCCTGGGCTGGGGTGGCCTGTACGCGATCCTGCAGCTGCAGATCGTCGAGGCATTCGGGCTCAGCGCCGCTGGCAAGATCCTCGGCACGATCTCGTTGATGGACGCTACGTCTGCCGGGCTCGGCATCTGGCTGACCGCGGTGATGTTCGATCACTTCGGTAACTACCACGTTGCGTTCACGGTGATCGCGGTGCTGGTGGCGATTGGTCTGTTGGCCTCGTTCTTCGTGCGCGATGAGCGGCGGCTGGCGTTTGCAGGAGCAGCGGGCGAGGGTGCAAATGCGGATTCTCCCTTGGCGCGTGGAGTGGCTTGAGGGCTGAGCCATAACCGAAGGTGCCGGTATCTGTTGTGGGAGCGGCGTAAGCCGCGAAGCTGATGTTCCAGAAGCGCACGGCATACAGGCGGTCTGAAGATGTGCTTGCTTCGCGGCTTACGCCGCTC
>NZ_JASCOR010000065.1 GCF_029959445.1 Stenotrophomonas sp. PS02298
GCTTACGCCGCTCCTACACGAGCCACATTGCCAGGAAAGCCTCTGCCGAGCATGGCTCGGCACTACAGGGTCAGCGCACGCCGGTTTCGTTGCGGGCAATGACCAGACGCTGGATTTCCGAGGTGCCCTCGTAGATCTCGGTGATCTTGGCATCGCGGAAGTAACGCTCCAACGGCATTTCCTTTGAGTAGCCCATGCCGCCGTGGATCTGCACGGCCTGGTGGGCAATCCACATCGCCGCTTCCGATGCGGTCAGCTTGGCCACCGCCGCTTCGGTGGAGAAACGCTTGCCTTGGGCCTTGGTCCAGGCGGCGCGCAAGGTCAGCAGCATCGCTGCATCCAGCTTGCACTTCATGTCGGCGATCTTGGCCTGGATCATCTGGAAGCTGCCGATCGGCGCACCAAACGACTTGCGCTCCTTCACATAGGCGAGCGAGGCCTCATAGGCCGCGCGGGCGATGCCCACTGCCTGCGAGGCGATGCCGATACGGCCCGAATCCAGCAGGCTCATTGCGATCTTGAAGCCCTCGCCTTCCTTGCCGATGACATCTTCCGCTGCAGCAACGTAGTCCTGGAACTCGATCTCGCAGGTCGCCGATGCACGTACACCGAGCTTGGGCTCGGTCTTGCCACGGCCGAAGCCAGGCTTGCTGGTGTCGATCATGAAAGCGGTGATGCCGCGCGAGCGCTGTTCCGGGTCGGTCATCGCAAACAACACGATGTAGCGAGCGACCGGGCCAGAGGTGATCCAGCTCTTCTGGCCATTGATCACGAATGAACCATCGGCCTGCTTGACCGCGCGGCAACGCATGGCGGTCGCATCGGAGCCGGACTGCGATTCGGTCAGCGCAAAGGCGCCGATCTCGCGCCCTTCGGCAATCGCCCGCACATAGGTCTGCTTCTGCGCTTCGGTGCCATAGCCCAGCAGTGCATTGCAGAACAGAGAGTTGTTGACCGACATGATGGTTGCGTGGGCGGCATCGGCCGCCGACACCTCGACGATGGCCAGCACACTGGAAACAGGATCCATGCCCGAGCCGCCGTACTCAACCGGCACCTCGATGCCCATCAAGCCGTTCTCGCCGAGCAGGCGGATGTTGTCCAACGGGTACTCGCCGGTGGCGTCGAAATGCTCGGCGCTCGGTGCGATCTTTTCTTTGGCGATACGGCGCGCGACGTCCTGCAGCATCAGCTGCTCGTCGGAAAAACTGAAGTCCACTACACCCCTCCCAGGGTTCATCAAGTTGCGATTGTAACCATCGCAACCCCATTCAGCCTACGCGTCGCCTTGACCGAAACTGGCAACATCGCCAAAATATCTCTATATCGCGATAGGTAGATATTTATGGATCTGGAAGACTGGTCAACCCGTCTGAAAGTGTTCGCCGATGCGACGCGTGTGCGTCTGCTGACGTTGCTGGAACAGGAAGAATTGACCGTGGCCGAGCTGTCGGCCATCACCACGCTGGCGCAGCCGCGCGTTTCCACCCATCTGGCCCGGCTCAAGGAAGCCGGTCTGGTGCGTGACCGTCGCGCAGGTGTCTCGGCGTATTACCGCTTCGATGAGGCCGCACTGGACCCTGCCCAGCGGGCATTGTGGCATGCGCTGAGCAGCGGCAGCGACGACCCGCTGCTGCGCCAGGATGCCGAGCGCGTGCCAGCGGTGCTGGCCATGCGCGCCGCCGACCAGAACTGGGCTGACAGCGTCGCCGGTGACATGGAACGGCATTACTCGCCGGGCCGCACCTGGGAAGCGATGGCGCGCAGTGCCCTGCCTCTGCTGGAAACAGGTGACGTGCTGGATATCGCTTCCGGTGACGGTGTGTTGGCCGAGCTGCTGGCACCGCATGCACAGCGCTATGTCTGCATCGATACCAGCGCACGCGTGGTCGCCGCCGCCAGCGAGCGCCTGCGCAAGCTGCCAAATGTGGAAGTACTGGAAGGCGACATGCACAAGCTGCCCTTCGCCGACGGCAGCTTTGATCTGGTTGTGCTGATGCATGCCCTTACCTACTCCAGCCAACCCGCCAAGGCCGTGGCCGAGTGCGCGCGCGTGCTGCGTCCACAAGGCCGGCTGATGTTGTGCAGCCTGGCCCGCCATGAGCACAAGGTCGCGGTTGAAGCCTATGGCCACGTCAACCTCGGCTTCACTGGCAAGGAGTTGCGCAAGTTCGTCGAGAAAGCCGGGCTTGAGGTCTCCAGCCTGGAGATCGTCACTCGCGAAAAACGCCCACCGCATTTCGAAGTGATTTCCCTGATCGCGCACCAACCCTGACCCCACAACCCGGCCCGCCCTATGCAAGCCCTCCCCTGGCTCCACCCCGAACGCGTCGACAAGCTGCTCGGCGCCTTGGCCAAGCGCATCCTGATCATCGATGGTGCGATGGGCACGATGATCCAGCGCCATCGTCTTGAAGAAGACGACTACCGGGGAGCACGCTTCAGCGGCGGCTTTGACAGCCAGCACGCACATGGCGCCGGCTGCGGGCATGACCTCAAGGGCAACAACGACCTGCTCCTGCTGACCAGACCGGACGTGATCGCCGGCATCCACAGCGCCTATCTGGATGCCGGCGCGGACCTGCTGGAAACCAACACCTTCAACGCCACCTCGGTCAGCCAGGCCGACTACCACCTTGAACATCTGGTCTACGAGTTGAACAAGGCAGGCGCCCAGATCGCCCGCCAGTGCTGCGACGCGGTCGAAGCCACAACCCCGGACAAGCCGCGCTTCGTGATCGGCGTGCTCGGCCCGACCAGCCGCACCGCGTCGATCAGCCCGGACGTGAATGATCCCGGCTTCCGCAACACCAGTTTCGATGAGCTGCGCGCGACTTACCGCGAGGCCATCGATGGCCTGATCGATGGTGGCGCCGACACGCTGATGGTGGAAACCATCTTCGACACGCTCAACGCCAAAGCCGCCTTGTTCGCCATCGAGGAAGTATTCGATGCGCGCGGTGGACGCCTGCCGGTCATGATCTCCGGCACCATCACCGATGCCTCCGGCCGCACCTTGTCCGGGCAGACCGCCGAGGCCTTCTACGCTTCGGTCTCGCACAGCCAGCCGCTCTCGATCGGCTTCAACTGCGCCTTGGGTGCAACCGACATGCGCCCGCACGTGGAAACGCTGTCGCAGGTATCCAGCGGTTACGTCAGCGCGCATCCGAATGCAGGCCTGCCCAACGCCTTTGGCGAGTACGACGAAACGCCCGAGGAAATGGCGACCACGCTGAAGGAGTTCGCCCAGTCCGGCCTGCTCAACCTGGTCGGCGGCTGTTGCGGTACGTCGCCCGATCACATCCGTGCCATTGCCGAAGCCGTTGCGGGGCTGCCGCCACGTGTGCTGCCGGTGGCGGCGGACAAGGCCGCCTGAGGAAGTCACGATGAAGAAAATCCTGCTGGTTGGTGCCACTGGCACCCTGGGTTCGGCGGTTGCGCAGCATCTGCGGCAACGGCATCAGGTCATCACTGCTTCGCGCTCGGATCCGCTGCACCGCGTTGATCTGGCTAGCGATGACAGCGTGAGCGCGCTGCTGCAGGCGGTTGGTCCACTCGACGCGATAGTCGCCACTACCGGCAGCGTCCACTTCGGGCCGGTGACGGAGATGAGCCCGGCGCAGTTCACGCAGGGCTTGCACGACAAGCTGCTTGGCCAGGTGCGGCTGGCCTTGCTTGGCCAACACCATCTGCGCGATGGCGGCAGCATCACCTTGACCACCGGCATCCTCACCGAACAGCCGATCGCCCAAGGCGCCAGCGCCACCAGCGTCAATGCGGCGATCGAGGGTTTCGTTCGCGCTGCCGCCCTCGAACTGCCACGCAGCCTGCGCATCAACGCGGTGAGTCCCAGCGTGCTGAGCGAGGCGCTGGATGCATATGGCGACTTCTTCCCCGGCTTTGAAGCGGTCTCCGCCGCCCGCGCCGCGCTGGCCTACCAGCGCAGCATCGACGGCATCGCCAATGGACAGGTTTTCAAGGTCTGGTAATGAGCAACGACACAGCACCCCGCTACACCCGGCTATCTGGCCTTGAGCCGCTGGTCATCACCCCCGACCTGCTGTTCGTCAACGTCGGCGAACGCACCAACGTCACTGGCAGCGCGCAGTTCCGCAAGCTGGTCAAGGAAGAACGCTACGAGGAAGCCGTCGACGTTGCCCGCCAGCAGGTGGCCAGCGGCGCGCAGATCCTCGACGTCAACATGGACGAAGGCCTGATCGACTCGGAGAAAGCGATGGCACGCTTCCTCAACCTGATCATGTCCGAGCCGGATATCGCCCGCATCCCGGTGATGGTCGATTCCTCCAAATGGAGCGTGATCGAGGCCGGCCTCAAGTGCCTGCAGGGCAAGAGCGTGGTCAACTCGATCTCCCTGAAGGAAGGCGAGGAACTGTTCATCGAGCATGCGCAGCTGGTGCGCCGCTACGGTGCTGCCGCGGTGGTGATGGCATTCGATGAAGTGGGCCAGGCTGACACCTGCGAGCGCAAGGTGGAGATCTGCACCCGCGCCTATCGCATCCTGACCGAGCAGGTCGGCTTCCCGCCGGAAGACATCATCTTCGACCCGAACATCTTTGCCGTGGCCACCGGCATCGAGGAACACGACAACTACGCGGTGGACTTCATCGAAGCCACCCGCATCATCAAGCGCACGCTGCCGCATTGCCATGTGTCCGGCGGCGTCTCGAACGTCTCGTTCTCGTTCCGTGGCAATGAAACGGTACGGCAGGCGATCCACTCGGTGTTCCTGTACCACGCCATCAAGGCCGGCATGGACATGGGTATCGTCAACGCCGGTGCGATGCCGATCTACGATCAGCTTGACCCGGAGCTGCGCGAGCGCGTGGAGGACGTCATCCTCAACCGCCGCCGCGACGGCACCGAGCGCCTGCTTGAGATCGCCGAGCGCTACAAGGGCAAGAAAGGCGAGAAGAAGGTCGAGGACCTGGCCTGGCGCGAACGGCCGGTGCGCGACCGCCTGGCCCACGCGCTGGTGCAAGGCCTGGATGCCTGGGTCGAGGAAGATACCGAGGAGGCACGCCAGCAGGCGGCGCGCCCACTGGACGTGATCGAAGGCGCCTTGATGGATGGCATGAACGTGGTCGGCGACCTGTTCGGCGCCGGCAAGATGTTCCTGCCGCAGGTGGTGAAGTCGGCGCGCGTGATGAAGAAGGCCGTGGCCTACCTGCTGCCCTTCATCGAAGAAGAGAAGGCGCGTACCGGCGATGTCGGCAAGTCCAACGGCAAGATCATCATGGCCACGGTCAAGGGCGACGTGCATGACATCGGCAAGAACATCGTCGGCGTGGTGCTTGCCTGCAACAACTTCGAAGTGGTCGACCTTGGCGTGATGGTGCCGGCACAGAAGATCCTGGACGCCGCCCGCGCCGAGAATGCCGACATCATCGGCCTGTCCGGGCTGATCACGCCCTCGCTGGAGGAAATGAGCCATGTCGCCAAGGAAATGCAGCGGCAGGGCTTCGAGATGCCGCTGATGATCGGCGGCGCAACCACCTCGCGCGCGCACACCGCATTGAAGATCGACCCGTTCTACAGTGCGCCGACGGTGTGGGTGAAAGATGCCTCGCGCGCCGTCGGCGTGGCCCAGTCGCTGATCTCGCGCGAGCTGCGTGCCAGCTTCGTCGCCGCCAACGATGCCGACTACGCCGACATCCGCCAGCGCCATCGCAACCGCGGTGATGCCAAGCGTCTGGTCTCGCTGGAGCATGCACGCGGACAGCGGTTTACCTGCGACTGGAGCCAGTACACCCCACCGACGCCGAACCAGCCGGGTGTGCATGTGTTCGACAACTATCCGCTGCAAGACCTGCTGCCGGTGATCGACTGGACGCCGTTCTTCCAGGCCTGGGAACTGGCTGGAAAGTACCCCGCGATCCTGACGGACGAGATTGTTGGTCCGCAGGCCAGTGATCTGTTCGCCGATGCGCAGGCGATGCTGAAGCGGATTGTTGATGAGAAGTGGCTGACGGCGCGGGCTGTGTTTGGAATCTGGCCGGCGAACAGCAGTGGAGATGATGTCGTGCTGTCCCTTCTCCCGCATGCGGGAGAAGGTGCCCGAAGGGCGGATGAGGGCGAGCTTTTGGCTCCATCGCTTGTGCCCTCTACCCTCACCCCAACTTCTCTCCCGGAGGGAGAGGGGCTTGAGCAACGCACCCTGCACTTCCTCCGCCAGCAGGTCGACAAGCCTGCCGAGCGGCCCGACTTCTGCCTGGCCGACTTCATCGCACCAGCAGACAGCGGCAAGCAGGATTGGATTGGCGCGTTCGCGGTTACCGCCGGCATCGGCATCGAGGAACACGTTGCCCGCTTCGAGGCCGACCACGACGACTACAACGCCATCCTGCTCAAGGCCCTTGCCGACCGCCTGGCCGAGGCCATGGCCGAGCGCCTGCACCAGCGCGTGCGCACCAAATTCTGGGGCTACGCCGAGGATGAGCAGCTCGACAACGAGGCGCTGATCGCCGAAAAGTACAGCGGCATCCGCCCAGCGCCCGGTTATCCTGCCTGCCCCGAACACAGTGAAAAGCAGACCATCTTCCAGCTGCTGGACGCGCAAGGCATCGGCATGTCGCTGACCGAAAGCTTCGCCATGCTGCCTACCGCGGCGGTGTCCGGTTACTACTTCAGCCACCCGCAAAGCCAGTACTTCGTGGTTGGCCGGGTGTCGCGCGAACAGGTCACCGACTACGCCAAGCGCAAGGGCGTGGATCGGGCGCAGGTGGAACGCTGGTTGGCCTCCAACCTCGATTACGATCCGGAATGACCAGCAACTGCTGGCGGCGACAACCGCGCCGCCAGCGCCTATCCTGCCAGCTGCCCTCCAAGCCAAGACCCCATGCAAAGCCGCAATGCAGAGCTGATCCGCAAGCACGCCGCGCCCGGCCGCATCGGCCTGTGCGGCACGGATGACTGGGTCGGCAAAGCGATCCGCAAGGCGCAGGCGCCGCTGACCCAGGACGGTCACCGCAGCCTGTGGTCGCACGCATTCCTGTTCAGTGAGCAGCGGCTGGATGGACACTGGTGGGTGTTGGAATCGGATCTGGACCTGCGCAATCGCCAGCTGCGGCTGGGCGCGCAGGAAAACCGCGCCGTTCGTTACTTCGACGACGAAGCCTTCCCGAACCTGGCCATCCTCGACTTCGGCCTGGATGCCGCCCAGACCCACAAGGTACAGATTGCCGCACTGGACCTGCTGTCAGGGCTGTCCAGCTATTCGCTGAGCGAACTGGTCGGCACCTTGTTTGCGATGCACAGCACCCGCCTGCGTCGGCGCAGCAACCTGCTGTCCAAGGAAGGCGCCCTCTACTGCTCGGCGATGGTGCAGCACTGCTATGCCGCGGCCGGCATCGATCTGCTGCCAGGCGTTCACGGCAAGAACGTCGCACCGCAGGACATCTACGACGCCGCCCTGCCCCACACCACCCACTCGTTGATCCGCGACCTGGGCATTTCCAGCCTGCGCCGCTTCACCCATGGTGCCAAAGAGCTGCTGGATACGCCGGTCGAAGACCTGTTCTGACGTAGTTGGTGGTTGGCAGTCGGCGGCTACCCGGCTGCCGCAAACCTCACCCCATTTCCTGCTCAAGCATCTGGATCAGCAACGCGGCCAAGGCCTTGGCTTCCGGGTCAGCCGACGGGCGGTGCAGGACCGCCAGCTCGACGCTGTCGATACGCGGCAAGCCGGACTCCACCCCCAACACCACGTGCCCGGCTGTCATCGCCCGCGCCGGCAACAGGCTGATGCCCAAACCATCGGCAACCGCTGACTGGATGCCACCAAGGCTGGAACTGGTGAAGCTGATGCGCCACCGCCGCCCCAGGCGTTCAATCGCGTCGATCATGTCTTCGCGGTACATGCCACGCGGCGGAAACGCCACCAGCTGCACCGGCTCCATCCCGAACGAGGGACTGCTGGCACTGTCCACCCAGCACATCGGTTCCGGCCAGCACGCCACGCCCTCACGGCTCCCGCGACGTTGCTTGACCAGGATCAGGTCGAGCTCGCCGCGGTCGTAGCCATCGGCCAAGGCACGGCTCAAGCCGCTGCTGACCTCCAGCTTCACCCGCGGATAGGCCCTGGTGAACTCAGCCAACACCGGCGTGGTACGCCCTGCAGCGAAATCTTCCGGCACCCCCAGCCTGATCACCACCGCCGCACCATCGCCCGACAAGGCTTCCGCTAACTGCTCGTTGAGCGACAACATGCGCCGCGCATAGCCCAACACGGTCTCACCGATGTCCGTCGGCCGCACATCGCGCACCCCGCGATCCAGCAGGCGGTGCCCGGCAAGGTCCTCCAACCGCCGCACTTTCTGGCTGATGGTGGACTGGGTGGAATGCAGGCGCGCCGCGGCGGCAGTGAAACTGCCGCAATCGGCCACCATCACCAACGCCCGCAGCAGATCCAAGTCGAAATAGGCCCTATTTGTTTTTGAACTGGACTCGACCACGACATTTAATTTCACGATAGATCGCCGTACTTGTAGCATCGCCTGCAGGTTTGGGCAAACGCCCTCCCCCGCTGCAGGCACACAGCAACCCGGACAGAGGCAGGCAATGAGCGTAGAGAACTGGATCGCCGCCCCGGCATTGGCTGCCGCGCTGCTCACCTCCAGCGGCGTCGGCACCAGCACGGCCATCGCGGAGCAGTTGCAACGCGCTGCTGAAGCCGGCGACAGCCAGCGCATCGCGCTACTGCTGAGCCAGGGCAACGGCATCAACAGCCGCGATGCCAACGGACGCGCGCCCTTGCTGACCGCCATCCGTGCGCGGCAGATCGAGGCGGCGCGCGTCCTCATCGCTGCAGGGGCTGATGTCAACGCGAAAGACCAGCTCCAGGACAGCCCCTATCTGTACGCCGGTGCCAGCGGGCAAACCGAAATCCTGCAGATGACCCTCACGCACGGCGCCGACCTGCGCAGCACCAACCGTTATGGCGGCACCGCCTTGATACCGGCGGCCGAACGCGGCCATGTCAGCACGGTACAGCTGCTGATCAAGGCCGGTGTTGACGTCGACCATGTCAACAACCTGGGTTGGACCGCGCTGCTGGAGACCGTCATCCTGGGTGACGGCAGCCAACGCTACGCGCAGATCACCCAGTTGCTCATTGCCGCCGGTGCCGACGTCAACCTTGCCGATGAGCACGGCGTCACGCCCCTGGCGCATGCACGCCAACGTCGACAAACCGTTATCGAGCAGCTGCTGCGTGCAGCAGGCGCTCGTTGAAGCACTCCACGCATCCGCATTGCCCGGCAATCGCCTACCACTGGAACCACCGATGAAGACCTCCCTCGGCCTGCTGCTGACCATACTCGCAGCAACCACCTCGCCCGCAATCGCCGCCCAATCCCAGGCCGACGTAGTGATACGCCATGCAACCGTGATCGATGTCGAACACGGCCGCGCGATACCCGACCAGACCGTCGCCATCCGTGAGGGCAGCATCGTCGCCGTCGGCAATGACGCACAGCTGGGCACCCAATGGCGCGCAACCACCGCCATCGATGGCCGCGGCCGCTATCTGATTCCAGGGCTGTGGGACATGCACGTCCACTTTGGCGGCGGCCCGGCGCTGATCGAAGAGAACAAGGCCCTGCTGCCGCTATACGTCGCACATGGCATCATCACCGTGCGTGATGCCTCGGGTGATCTGGCCGAGCAGGTATTGTCGTGGCGCGGGCAGATCGCCAGCGGCCAGTTGTTCGGGCCGCAGCTGTTCACCTCCGGTGCCAAGATCGAAGGTCTGGCGCCGGTGTGGAAAGGCACGATCGAGGCCGGTGACAAGGCCGGTGTGGACGCAGCACTGGACCGCGAGCAGCGCGACCAGGTGGATTTCGTCAAGATCACCGACAGTACGCTCAAGCCGGAGCTGTTCCTGTACGCCGTGAGCCAAGCCAAGGCGCGCGGCATGCGCAGTTCCGGCCATGTCCCGATGGCCTTGACCGTGGGCCAGGCCATCGAGGCCGGCATGAGTTCGATCGAGCACCTGGACTATGCCTTCAAGGCCGGGGTCAAGGATGAGGCTGCGATCGCTGCCGATTTCGCCGCCGGCAACATCGACCGTGCCGAGGCCAACCGCAGGCTGCATGCCGGCTTCGACCGCACCACCGCGATGGCGGCGTATCGCCGCTTCGCCGAACTCGGCGTCGCCGTGACCCCGACACTGGACGGCGGCCGCATCATCGACTTCCTCGACGTCGAACCGCGTGACAACGACCCCTACCTGGCTTACATCGGCCCAGGACTGCGCGATACCTACACGTGGCGCGTCGAGCGTGCAGCCAAGGCCACACCCGCACAGGTCGAAGCCCGCCACGCCCACTACGCCCAGGTGGCAGCGGTGCTGCCGATGCTGCAGGAAGCCGGCGTGCGCATCATGGCCGGCACCGATGCGGGCTTTCTGAACTCCTACAATTTCCCCGGTATCGGCCTGCACAACGAGCTGGCACTGTATGTCCGCGAAGGGCTGACGCCGGCGCAGGTGCTGCAGTCGGCCACCCGTGCCGGCCCCGCCTGGTTCGGGAAACTCGATCGCTACGGCGCGGTCGCCGAAGGCAAGGCGGCGGACCTGGTGTTGCTGGACCGCAATCCGCTGCAGGACATCGCAGCCACCCGCGCGATCAATACCGTGGTGATGCGCGGCAAGGTTTACGACCGCGGCGCGCTGGACGCGATGCTGGCCGAAACCAAGGCGCAGGTCGCCGAATGGAATGCCAAGGCCAAGCCCTGATCTGCGCACACGGGCATAGGCCGGCAAAGCCACTCAAACAGCTCGGTAGCCCGGCTGTTTGCAGGAGCGGCGCAAGCCGCGAAGCAAATGATGTGTCAGCTGGCATGTATCTCGAGAACTGCAGCAGCGCCAGCTTCGCGGCTGGCGCCGCTCCTACATACGGATACCCAACCTGTCTCCCGGATGCGCTGCGCCAACCCGGGCTAACTGCAGGACGCACAGACCTGCATCGCTTTTGTGGGAGCGGCGTAAGCCGCGAAGCAAGCGCATTGTCAGCCAGCACAGGCCTCAAGCACTCCAGCAACACCAGCTTCGCGGCTCACGCCGCTCCTACAATCCCAAGCCCGCAAAAGGCACAATAGGGGCCGCGGCACATGCCGCCCCCCTTGCCTGCCCAGCGCGTCCAGCGCCTTGCCATGACGTCCGTTGCCCTGCCAGCGCAGACCGTGCCGACCGCACGCCTGTCGAGCTTCTACTTCTTCTACTACGCCGCGCTGGGCGCGTTCACGCCGTATTGGAGCCTGTACCTGCAGTCGCGCGGCATGACCGTCACCGCCATCAGCGTGATGATGAGCCTGTGGTACGCCACACGGGTGGTCGCTCCCAGCACCTGGACCTCGCTGGCCGCGGTCTCGCCCCACCCGATCCGCTGGCTGCGCGTTGGCTGTGTATTGACCATCGCCTGCTTCGCGGGCTTCCTGGTGCCCGCGCCGCCGTGGACGCTGTACGCGGTGATGATCGCGTTCTGTTTCTTCTACAACGCGGTCATGCCGCAGTTCGAATCGATCACCCTCACCCACCTGGGTGCGGACAGCCATCGCTACGGCATGATCCGGGTCTGGGGCTCGCTGGGCTTCATCATCGTCGTCACCCTGTTCGGCTGGCTGATCGAGAAACACGGTGCCGGCAAGCTGCCATGGCTGATGCTGCCACTGTTCGCGCTGCTGACCGGTTCGGCCTTCCTCAACCGTTATGCGCGCAATATCACCGCGCGCAGCCAGCACGAAGCAGGCTTCTGGAGCATCGTGCGGCAGAAGCCGGTCCTGGCCTTCTTCATTGCCGCCTTCCTTGAACAACTGTCATTCGGCCCGTATTACACGTTCTTCTCGCTCTACATGGACCAGCACGGCTACAGCACCTCGCTGCTTGGGCTGATGTGGACTGTCGGCGTGGTGTTCGAAGTGGCGGTGTTCTTCCTGATCGCGCGCTTCTTCCGCCGCTGGGATGCCAGCTGGCTGCTGATCATCTCCATGGGCAGCGCCGTGTTGCGCTGGTGGGCCACCGCGCTGTGGCCAGAGAACCTGCCGGTGATGCTGGTCGCCCAGACCACCCATTGCCTGGGCTTCGCCGCGTTCTTCGCCTCGGCCATGCAGCTGCTGGCACGCTACTTCCCGGGCAACCTCAATGGGCACGGCCAAGGGCTGTTCTATGGTTTCTCGTCCGGGCTGGGCGGTGTACTCGGCGCCCTGATCGCTGGCCAGCTCTGGCAGTTCGGCAACGGCAAGGTCGCCTTCATCGCTGGCGGCTGTTTCGCCCTGCTCGGCACCCTGATCGCCTGGTACTGGCTGCCGCCTTCGCGCCAGGCCCGGCGCATGCGCTGAATCCTGCAGGCAGGCCAAACCCCTGCTATAACTGCGCCATCTCACGGCACAGGGGGCTCTGTCATGAAATACGGTTCCAGCCTGTACACCTTGCTGGCGGCGATACCGCTGCTTGCAAGCAGTACCGCCCACGCCAGCGACGACTCGCTTGCACCGATCGGCATGTTCGCCGGCGTCTGCCTCGATCTGCTCGACAAGCCCGACACCTTCGTCGAGGTGATGAGCAACCGCGGCGACCGTGTGCAGGATGCGGAGGCAAGCGAGTTCCTCGGCCACAAACCCGGCAAGGCCTGGTATGTCAGCCACGAAGGTATCCCTTACGGCTTCTCCTGGGCCGATGATGGTACCTGCCGGATAACCATCTTCAGCGGCGATGCCAAGGGGCTCGCCAAAGAGTTCGGTGACCTTGGTCGAATGACCCCTGCAGGCTACACCTCGACAGCGGAACTCACTTCGATCGACGAAAGAGGCTGGACGGTCCACACCTACACCTGGCACGGCGACGGCAAAGGCCGCGCCATCCAGATGCGCCTGTCACTCAATCCCGATCCCGGTACGGGTTTACGCGGCAATGCCAGTGCCCGTTACGTTGCAGCACCGCGCTGAACTCGGGCAACTGATCCGTGATCACACCACCTCGCCACGCGTGCACGCTGCGCGATCGCACCATGCCGAGGAACACACCGAACCTTCAGCCCCGATTCCGGGCCAAGGCAGCGATCGCCGCCTCCCTACCGCGCGCGGAACACGTCCGACTCAACGTATTTCCGCCGCCTGATGGCTGCGGAATGAGGGCAGCAACACGCGATTGCCGTGACCGCTCAAATGGTCACCGTCGAAATAGAGCGGCTTCCCCGCTTGCTCTGGCTGGCAGGTCGTCCCTGGGCACAGTACCGGCAACGGGTCCCAGACACTTGCGCCAGGCAGCGCCTGCGCCACCTGCTGCAAGCTGGTCACTGCGGGGGCCCGCAGTGCTTCCATTCGCTCACGCGCAACCGCCATGCCATTCACACAGATCGGATTGCTGCGGTTGAACGCATCCGAGCAGCGGAACGGTGGGGCAGCCAGCACCGGCTTCGGCGCTTCCAGCACGATCCGCACGCCGCGATCCGCCAGTGGCTTCAGCTCGATGATCGCAGCCTGCACGTCGGCAGCACGTTGCGCGGCAGATGCCTCACTCAGTACCGATGCATACGCCTGCTGCTGATCAAACAGGCCATATTGCTCAACCAGCCTTGGCACCCGCAAACCGGGCAGGAACAGCACATCGCCGGCACGCGCCTGGGCGGCAACATCAGCCAGCGTGTTGTGTACGTAGGCATCGCAGCCCGGATCGGCTTGTTGCCGACCTTGCAATCCGACCAGCGCACAGCCTGTACTTGCGTACAGGCGGGCCTGCCCACCGTCGAGTAGAACCACGCGGCGGAGCATTTCGCCATATGCCAATGCATGCGAGTCACCCGCCACGAACAGACGCCACTCAGCGCCTTTGCCAGCAGCGCACTTGCCACGCTCGAACTGCTGCACGTGACCACCCGTGATCGACAGGCGCGACACCACCAATTCGCAATCAGGGAATTCCTTCTTCAAGCTCTTCGCATACGGGTACCAGTCCAGCGGATGGCGACTGACCGTGCTCAGGGAAATATGCTTGGCAGCGCGTTCCAATTGTTTCTGCGCGGCCATACCCAGCAACGCCAACACCACGCCGGCTGCCACCCAACGCAGGTCCGAGCCACGCCAGCGTCTGCCAAAGCGCAGCGGCTGCTCGACCCAGCGCCATGACAGCCAAGCCAACACCGCGGTGCAAACCAAAGCCAGTACCCCGGTGAGCAACGAGTCCAAGCCAACCGTCCAACGGAACAGCACGAATACCGGCCAATGCCATAGATAAAGCGAATATGACATCCGCCCTATCACCAGCATCGGTTGAGCCGACAGACCGCGGCCGACCCAGCCAGCAGCGGAGCGATGCAGCACCGCCAGCAAACCCAGCGTGCCCAGCACCGGCCATAAACCATCGATCCACGGCGAGTGTCCGGGACGCGCAGCCCACAACCCATAAGCCAGCATGCTGGCACTGCCCAACTGCAACAGCGCGGACCAAGGCCCCGTCAGGAGCGACTCTCCGGTCACATGCCTACGCATGTCGAGCATCTGGAACAGCAGTACACCCGCGCCCAACTGCCAGAACCGCGTGGTGGTCTGGTAGAAGGACGCGATCTCCTGCCCGCCCTGCAGCGCGCGACTGATCGCAAACAGCAGCGAACCAGCCGTGGCAAGCCCAAACAACAGCATCGACAAACCCCGGCCCCGGCCGCCTTTGGACCAGGCCATGAACAACAGGGGGAACAGCAGATAGAACTGTTCCTCCACGCCGAGTGACCAGGTATGGGTGTAAGGATTGAACTCGCTACGTGGCGAGAAGTAATCGTTGCCCGTGCCGGCCAATACCCAGTTGCTCAGCCCCACAAAGGCCATGCGCCCGGTCTTGCCACTGGTTTCGCTGAGCCAGGACTCGGGAATGAACAAGGTGCTCAGCAGGCCGGTGACCAGCAGGCACACGACCAGCGCCGGCATGATCCGGCGCATGCGCCGCGCATAGAAACCCAGCACTCCCTTCCAGCCACCGAAGCTGGAAGAGCGCGCCACAGAGGCACTGACCACATAGCCGGAGATGACGAAGAAGACATCCACGCCGGTAAAACCGCCCGCCAACCAGCTCGGATTGAGGTGATAGAAGATGACCGCGAGCACGGCAATGGCACGCAGGCCGTCAACGTGGGGGTAATAGCCTTCCTGCTTCGGATGTCCCTGCATTGCATTCCCCTCAAGACAACGGGCGCCGCTGGCGCCCGTTGTCTGCATCATATCGAATCGCTTACCAGACCAGATCGTCCGGCACCTGGTACTGCGGGTCAGCGTAGGGATCAGCATCCGCCGGAGCATTCGGGTCGACCTTCAGCGCCACTGCCTGGGCAAAGATCCCCTCGGCCTGTGCCAACACCTCGGCTGTCACCAACAGGTAGCGACCGTTCTGCTGCAGCACGCCGAGTTCACCGGCGTTGAGCGCCTTGAGCTGATCAGCGTTGACGTAGACGCGCTTGATCTTGCCGCCGTACGGGAAATGGCGGGCAATGTCGGCGTTGGGATCATTCAGACCCTTGTCCTTGATCAGCTCATCGAGCTTGGCGCGCGCCTCACGGCGCAGGCGTGCTTCTTCCTGCTTGGCCTGCTCGGCCTGGATGCGTTCGTCCTTTTCCTTCTGCGCACGGATCGCATAAGCCTTGGCCAGATCGATGTCTTCCTGCGAGCGTGGCTTGCGTGGGCCCTGTTGCGGCCTACTTTGCCCGGGCTTGCCCGGATGGGAAGGCTTGCCAGCGTGCACGGGTTTGTTGCCAGCCTGTGGCCGGCCCTGCCCAGGCTTGCCCTGCGGACGGCCGTCACGACGCACTTCCGGCTTGCGCTCCGGCTTGGGAGCAGGTTTGAAACCCAGCCCTAGCAGCTGGTCACGAATATTGTCACTCATGGGAAATATCAGTAGTGCGGGGGCGGTGGTTCATCGGCGGCGTCGGCATACAACGCCGTGCGCACCTTGCCCAGGTCATCAAGTAAGTGGCGCAGCAGATCAGCGTTACGCGAGCCCTGCATGCGGGCATCAGCCAACGCCTCGCTCATTTCCGCCAACGCCTGCTCCTGGAAGGAAACACGCATCTCCAGTTCAACCAGGCGCGCTTCCAGCGCTTGTTCGCGCTGCTCGGGAGTTGATTCATGCATGTACGGAACGTCCTCGACCAATGCCGTAATACGCCAGGCCTGCGGCTTCGATTTCAGCCGGGTCGTAGAGGTTACGGCCATCAAATACCACCGCATCACCCAGCGCTTCACGCATGCGCGCAAAGTCCGGGCTGCGGAACTGCTTCCACTCGGTGACTACCACCAGAGCGTCTGCTTCATGTAGTGCGGCAAATGCGGAATCGCAGAAAACCAGGTCATCACGCTCGCCAAAAACACGGCGGGCTTCATCCATGGCTTCCGGATCGAACACCTGCACCTTGGCACCGGCTTCCCACAGCTGGGCCAATACGCGCCGGCTCGGTGCCTCGCGCATGTCGTCTGTGTTCGGCTTGAATGCCAGCCCCCACACCGCGAAGGTCTTGCCTCGCACACCTTCGTCTTCACCACGGTCGTAATGACGCTGGATCAGCTCGAAGAGATGGCCTTTCTGGGCGGCATTCACCGCCTCCACCGCATTGAGCAGCTGCGGCTGGTGGCCATGCTGTGCGGCTGTGCGGGCCAAAGCCTGCACGTCCTTGGGGAAACAGGAGCCGCCGTAGCCGGCACCAGGATAAATGAAATGCCAGCCAATGCGCGGATCAGAGCCTATGCCCTGGCGCACCTGCTCGATATCGGCGCCTACGCGCTCGGCGATATTGGCGATTTCATTCATGAAGCTTATCTTGGTCGCCAACATCGCGTTGGCGGCGTACTTGGTCAGCTCGGCCGAACGCACGTCCATTTCCACAACGCGGTCACGGTTGCGGTTGAACGGCGCATACAGTCGCCGAAGTACCGTCACCGCCTGAGCGTTCTTGGCACCAATGACGATGCGATCCGGGCGCATGCAGTCTGCGACCGCATCACCTTCTTTCAGGAACTCGGGATTGGAGACCACATCGAAGGCAATCTCCTGGCCACGCGCTGCCAGCTCTTCTGCGATGGCAGCGTGAACCTTGTCCGCAGTGCCAACCGGCACCGTCGATTTATTCACCACCACCGTCGGCCGCGCCAGATGGCGGCCGATGGTGCGGGCAACCGCCAACACGTACTGCAGATCAGCACTGCCGTCTTCGTCCGGCGGCGTACCTACCGCGATGAAGATCACCTCACCGTGGTCGATCGCCTTCGCCGCTTCCGTGGTGAAGGCCAGACGCCCGGAGGCGTGATTGGCCTTCACCATCGGCTCCAGGCCAGGTTCGTAGATCGGGATGATGCCGCGCCCCAGACCATCGACCTTGGCTTGGTCGATATCGACGCAGACCACATCGTGCCCTACTTCCGCCAAGCAGGTCCCGGTCACGAGACCCACATAGCCGGTTCCGAAAATAGCTACACGCATGGTTGCGCCTACTCCGTAACCCAGCCTTACGGCATGACGCCCAGCAACTCGACGTCGAAGCTCAACGTCGCGTTCGGGCCGATCGGGCCGCCCGGCGTGCCGGCTTCACCGTAAGCCAGTTCACCCGGAATCCAGAAGCGGTACTTGGAGCCGACCGGCATCAGTGCAACGCCCTCGGTCCAGCCCTTGATGACCTGGTCCAGGCCGAAATCAACCGGCTGACCGCGCTGGTAGCTGCTGTCGAACACTTCGCCGCTGAGCAGCTTGCCTTCGTAGTTGACGCGCACGCGGCTGGTGGCCATCGGGCGCTCGCCGCTGCCGGCGCGGATCACCTGGTACTGCAGGCCCGAAGCGGTGGTCACCACGCCCGGCTGGGTCTTGTTCTTGGCGAGGAAAGCATTGCCTTCTTCACGGTTGGTCTGGGCAGCCTTGCCGGCCGCAGCCTTCATTTCAGCTTCCTTGGTGGCGCTGAATGCCTGCAGCACGCCCTGCGCCTGCTCGCGGGTCATCAGCGGGGTGCCCTTGGCGAACACGGTGCTGATCGCCTGGAACACCGAATCCAGATCAATCTCATCCTTGATGCGTGCCAGCGACGGGCCGACGGCGAAGCTGCCGAGCATCAGGCCAACCTTTTCGCGGTCAACCGACGGCGGTGCACTGCCCGGGGCCATGCCCGGAACCTGCTGGCCCGAACGCGCCATCATCACGGTGCGCAGTGCCTGGTCGGTCTTCTGTGCATCTTCCTGCGACAGCAGCGGCTGGCCGCCAGCAAAGGCGTTCTCAACGGCACGGCGCAATGCGGCCACGTCTACTTCCGAGGCAACCGGCTCAAACGAGCTCGCCACGTCGAGACCGATGGCGTAGCCAATCTTTTCACGATCCGAGGTCAAAACAGACTTCTCCTTGGTCGCCGCCGCAGCGGCAGGTTGTTGCGAAAAAACGACCCCGGGGGCCGCCATCGCCAAAATCAGAAGCGACGCAACCGCGCCACGCTTTCCCATCTTCATTCGCTGCATTCCTGGAAGTGAACAAACGCCACCGGCGGCGCGAGGGGCGACATTGTCGCACGCGCACCGCAGATGTCGAGGCGCATCAGCGCCGTGGCGCGGGTGCGGCCAGCGCGCGATCAATCGCTGCCCGCAGCTCCGGGTCATCCGGTTTCACCCGGCTGGGGAACTGTGCCAGGACCCGACCATCGCGTGATATCAGATATTTGTGAAAGTTCCAGGCCGGCGCCACGCCACTGATGCGCGTCAGATCCTGGTACAGCGGCGTCGTTTCCGGCCCGATCACATGAACCTTCTGGAACATCGGGAATTTCACCCCATAAGTAAGTGTGCAGAACTCCTGGATCTGCTCCTCACTGCCAGGTTCCTGGCCTTTGAAATCATTGGATGGAAAGCCCAATACGGCAAAACCACGTGGCGACAGTTCCTGCTGCAATGCCTCCAGCCCCTCGTATTGCGGGGTAAACCCGCACTTGGAGGCGGTATTCACTACCAGTAGCACCTTGCCGCCATACGCGCGATTCAGGTTTACCTCTTCTTTTCCGGCCAGCGAACGGTAGTTGCGGTCAAGCAGCGGACCGGCAGCGGCATCCAACACCGCACCCACGCCAGCAATAAAAGCAATAGATATCAACAGATTACGAATGCCCACCGGCTTCTCCTGAACACTACAAACAAGTTTGGAACGGCATAGGCCATTAGTTTGGTCACAAGCAGTTGCATGTTGGCGTGTCGGTGTTATAGTTGCATACAACACCAGCCACCCTACACAGGGGCCCCATGAACACCAAGCACGGCAGACACGCTCTCCACGCACTGATGGTCACAGGCACCTTGCTGTTGCTGGGCTGCTCAACCTCCCTCGGCAACGGCCTTGCCGATGCCAGGGATTATGCAGCCCAGGTGGGCGGTGATGGGCAGGATGCCGACGAAAGCCCCAAAACGAAACGACCGGCCCGGCGTATGCGGACCAGTCTTTCGATGCCTTATTTTTCTTTCGCACAGCTGAATTCGCGGAGCTGACCCATGAGCGATATCCAGTGGAGCGATGGCGCTCCCATTTACCGCCAGCTGAAGGATCGCGTGATAGCGATGATGCTGGACGGAATCCTGAAGCCGGGCGATGCCCTGCCCTCGGTTCGCCAGGTAGCGGCCGAGTACCAATTGAATCCGATCACCGTCTCGCGCGCCTATCAGGAGTTGGCCGACGAGAACCTGGTCGAGAAACGCCGTGGCCTTGGTATGTTCATGACCGAGGAGGCCGCCCAGAAGCTGCGCGGCAACGAGCGTGATCGTTTTCTCAATGACGAATGGCCGGCCGTGCTGGAGCGCATCCAGCGCCTGGGCCTGACCATGGAAGATTTGCTGCCACCGGGGACCACTCTATGAACGCCGTCGAAGCCGTCGTTTCCGCCAAGGGCCTGCGCAAGGCCTACAAGCAGAAGCCAGCGCTGGACAACACCAGCTTCACCATCGAACCGGGCCGCATCGTCGGCCTGATCGGCCCCAACGGCGCCGGCAAGACCACGGCGCTCAAGGCCCTGCTCGGCCTGACCTCGTTTGACGGCGACCTGCAGGTACTGGGCATGGACCCGCGCAGCCAACGCGATGACCTGATGAACGATGTCTGCTTCATCGCCGATGTTGCAGTGCTGCCGCGTTGGTTGCGGGTCAAGGAAGCCATCGACTTCGTCGCCGGTGTGCACCCGCGATTTGACCGCGCCCGCTGCGAACGCTTCCTGGCCAACACCAAGCTCAGCCCGAAGCAACGCGTGCGGGAGATGTCCAAGGGCATGGTCGTGCAGCTGCACCTCGCCCTGGTGATGGCCATCGACGCCAAAATCCTGGTGCTGGACGAGCCCACCCTGGGCCTGGACATCATGTACCGCAAGGAGTTCTACCAGCGCCTGCTGGAGGATTACTTCGACGAGCAGAAGACCATCATCATCACCACCCACCAGGTGGAAGAGATCGAGCACATCCTGACCGACGTACTGTTCATCCGCGACGGTTCGATCGTGCTGTCCTCCGACATGGAAGCACTGGCCGAGCGTTACACCGAGCTGCTGGCCTCGGCCGACACGCTGCAGGCCGCCCGCGCCCTGGGTCCGATCGAAGAACGCGCCCTGCCATTCGGCAAGAGCGTGCTGCTGTTTGATGGCGCCAACCGCCACCAACTCGCCGCCATGGGCGAAATCCGCACCCCCGGCCTGGCCGACCTGTTCGTGGCCACCATGAAGGGAACCTACGCATGAACGCCGCTCACCACATCACCCCGCTCGGCAAGTTCAAATGGCTGCTCAAGCGTGAGTACTGGGAAAACCGGGGCGGCTTCGTCTGGGCCCAGGTCATCACCGGCGGCATCGCCATCCTGTTCGCCATCATCGGCGCGCTGATTGGCGTGTTCGCCGCCCGCAACTCCGATGGCATCAATCACACCGGCGATGTCAGCGAATACCTCAAGGTCATGGGTGCGTTCGGCGACGGCCTGCTGCTGGCAGGCATCTTCCTGGCGTCGTTGATCCTGGCCTTTGTCGTGTTCTTCTACGCCCTGGGTAGCCTCTACGACGACCGTCGCGACCGCAGCGTACTGTTCTGGAAGTCATTGCCGGTCTCCGACACCCAGACCGTGCTGTCCAAGGCCCTGTGGGCACTGGTCTTGGCACCGCTGATCGCGATGGCCATCGGCCTGGCTGTCGGCCTGGTGCTATGGGTAGTAGCCATGTTGGGCGCAGCCGGTGCCGGCGCCACCAGCCCCTGGGCGATTGCCACCCACTCGCACCCGTTCCGCATCCTGGGTCTGATCCTGAGCACGCTTCCGGTCAGCCTGCTCTGGGCGTTGCCAACCGTCGGCTGGCTGATGTTCTGCTCGGCGCTGGTGCGGACCAAGCCGTTCCTGTGGGCGGTGCTGATCCCGCTACTGGCCTGCACCATGATCAGCATCCTCGGCGCGATGCCGGGCGTGAAGCTGCCGCTGGGCTGGATCTGGTACACCGTTGCCTACCGCGGCCTGCTCAGCGTGTTCCCGTCTTCCTGGCTGCCGCGCGGCCTGACCGACACCAACATCCGTGGCGAAGACCTGCAGACCCCGGCCGACCTGGTGCAGTGGTTGCTGCAGCACCATAGCCTGGGCAAGGTACTCTCCAACCCGGATATCTGGATCGGCGCCGTGGTCGGTATCGCTTTTATCGTCGCCGCCATCTACCTGCGCCGCCGTCGCGACGACATCTGAGTTCTGATCAGGAGAATGTTCATGCACAAGACGTTTGTACTGGCCGCATTGCTGGCTGCGCCGGGCGCAGCCTTCGCCAGCCAGCCCTGCGCGTTTACCGCACCGCAGTCGCTGAACCTGGACCTGGGCAGCAGCAAGACCGTGATGTTTGAAGTGAACAGTCATGACCTGCGCCTGCAGGCCAGCCCTGGAGCGAGAGCGGCCATCAGCGGACGAGGCTGCGCTTCCAGCCAGGAGCTGCTGGACCAGCTCACGCTGAGCCAGCGCAAGGTTGGCGACAAGCTGGTGGTGACGCTGGAACGCCGCAACCAGGGGCTGAACATCAACATGGGCCACACCTACGCCTACCTGGACCTGACCGGCAGCCTGCCGGACGACATCCTGGTACAGCTCAAGGTCGGTTCCGGTGATGCCTCGCTGGTCGGCGCCAAGAGCATGAGCGCCGACGTGGGTTCTGGCGATGTCAGTGCGCGTGACATCAAGGGCCTGGCAACGGCGGCAGTGGGTTCAGGCGATGTCGAGTTCCACAACATCGGCTCGCTTCACGTGCTTTCGGTGGGATCGGGTGATGCCAGGATCGACGGCGTCCGCGGCGACGCCCGGATCGGCACTGTCGGCTCCGGTGACGTCGAGCTGCGCGGTGTACAGGGTGCGGTGAGCATCGAAAGCATCGGCTCCGGTGACGTCGACATTCGCGACAGCCGCGGCGCCGTGCAGTTGGGCTCACTGGGCTCGGGCGACCTCGACGTCCGTGGCGCCGCCAGCCTCAAGGTCGATAGCCTCGGCAGCGGCTCGGTGAATCATTCCGGCATCAGCGGCAGCGTCGAGCTGCCGAAAAAACGCTAATTCCTTCTTATCGCAACGGAACGCACACCATGAAGATCCTCAACGCACCCCTGCTTGCTCTTGCATTGGCCATCCCGCTGGCTGCCTGTGGCGAAAAGCCGGCAACCAACGCACCGGCGACCGACAGCACCATTGGTGCCAAGGTCCGCGAAGCGACCGACAAGGCCCGCAAGGAAATGGCGGAGGGCAACATCAGCATTGGCTCCGATGGCGCCAAGGTCGAGGTCACTCCGACCGGCGACCTGCTGATCAACAGCACCTCCATCCCGCTCAACGACAGCCAACGCGCGATTACCCTGCGCTACCGCACGCAGGTGATCGGCATTGCTGAGGCTGGCATCGACATCGGCGTGCAGGGGGCCAACCTCGGTGCGCAGGCTGCGGGCGAAGCGATCAAGGGCATCTTCTCTGGCAACTCCGAGCAGATCGAAGCACGCATCAATGCCGAGGCGGACAAGATCAAGGCCAGCGCCGCCAAGATCTGCGACCAGCTGCCTGCACTGATGGCCACCCAGCAGCAACTGGCTGCGGCGGTGCCCGAGTTCAAGCCGTACGCAAAGATGGACCAGAGCGACATCGACGATTGCCGCAACGGCAACGGCAACGTCCAGATCCCCTGATGGGGAGCCTGACCTGCACTCTGGCGGGGGCGGTAGAATGACCGCCCCCGCCGTTGCTGCCCCGCTGCCATGAATAGA